>JASFTL010000140.1:0-8675 GCA_050053555.1 Desulfobacterales bacterium | reverse complement strand
ATGGCTGCCCAACTCGAGCGCATGAATGACGCTGCATTCAAGGTTCACGGGGCACTCCTGGATCAACGGAGCCGTATCCAATTGACCGTAAGTCACATTGAAGATCTCGGATTTATCGATTTTGTGACCGGAATAGATGCCACAATAATCCACTTTTACGGCCAGATCGCTTGAGGGAATGTTAATCGAAAATGTGTTGTTGGCTGAAATCCCTTCAAAGGTGTATCTGACCGGTCTTATTGCCACTGATATGGCCGGTGGTTCGTGCGAGGCAATACCACACCAGGCTACCGTCATGAAAGTGGGTTTTGCATTCACCTGCGCGCCCACCAAAACAGCCGGCATGGGATAAAGTAACGTCTGAGGACCAATGGCTTTCTTCATAGCATTCTCCTTTGTTTAGGTGTCAGTGTTCAGGTGTCAGAGATAAGAGGACAGATGGTAAGAACTGGAGAATAAGCACAAAGATGTCTTCTAATTTCTATCCCTCGTCATATATTTGCTGAAACCTGAACACTGAAACCTGACAACTATTTATTGCTGACACCTGAAACCCGAAACCTGAAACCTCAATTTAATTAAAAGCCGAGATACCCGTAATATCCTTCCCAATTACCAACGTATGCATGCTGTCGGTTCCCTCCAGCGCACTGATGGCTTCCAGGTCACACAAATGACGGATCACATGGTGATCGGCAAGAATACCACGGGCCCCGAGAATATCGCGCGCAACGCGGGCAATTTTAATCGCTTCCTGGACATTATTCATTTTGGCAAGCGATATTTGAGCAGGTCGCGCCTTATGATCGTCCAACAACCGTCCCAGATGATAATTGACCAATTGTGCCTTGGTGATCTCGGTCATAATACGAACAAGGCGCTCTTGAACCAGTTGATAGCCGGCAATCGGCCGGTCGAACACTTCACGCTTGAGGGCAAACGCTTTGGCAGCCTGATAACAGGAAATAGCAGCGCCAAGCGCTCCGCAGGCCACACCATATCGGGCGAAATTAAGACATTCAAATATGGATTTAAGACCTTTGGTATTGGGTAGGATATTGCCCTCGTCAATCGTGCAATCCTTAAGTTCGATAAGCGCTGTAGGTGAAGTTCGATATGAAAATTTGCGCTGAATCGGCGTAGCTCGAAAGCCGGCCGTATCGGTATCCACGATAAATCCATGGATCTCATCATTCCAATTGGCCCAGATAATGGCCACCTTTGCAATCGGACCGTTGGTTATCCACATCTTCTTGCCATTCAGAACAAAGCGTCCCTTTTTCTTTTGTGCCCTGGTCTGCATGCCGCCGGGATTTGAGCCAAATCCCGGCTCGGACAAACCGAAACAGCCAATAATGCTTCCTGTGGCCATTTCAGGCAGCCATTTTTGGCGCTGTTCCTCGGAACCGAATTTGAAAATGGGAAACATCACCAGCGAATTCTGAACCGAAAACATGGCCCTTAGGCCGCTGTCACACCGGCTTAACTCCTGACAGACGAGCCCGTAAGCCGTATGGTTTTTGGGGCGGCATCCATAACCTTCCACATGCACTCCCAAAAGTCCCAATTCGCCAAGACGGGTAATGAGCGTCATGGGAAAGGTGCCCTTGTCAAAATGCTCTGTGATAACCGGCATGCATTCTTGATCGACAAATGCTTTGACAGTATCCCGGATTTTTTTCTCTTCATCTTCCAGCAGATCGTCTAACTGGTAGAAATCAACCGTGTCTTCTGCTGCCATGAATGTTCTCCTTTGCTCGGATGCGGAAAGAATGCGATTTAATCTCTGAATTTGGGCTTAATAGCGGCTTGCCAAAAAACTATTCTATCATAAGTATCTATTATACAAAGAGCAACTTTTCCTAATTATGAAATTTAGCGGTTCTTGTTTTTTCGACATTAAGTGTTTAAGTTCAATCATACAAAAATGGCCTAAGGCTCTAAATACTGATTATGGATGCCTAATGATGCTGGAAGAAAAATTATTCCTTTAAATCCTGTCTAATAAGAGGGGGCAACCATGCAACTGCGCAGACTGGGGCAATCAGACATACAGATATCATCGATTATCATGGGTTTATGGCAGGCCGGAAAAGAGATGTGGGTGGGAATCGATGATAAAGAAACAACCAAAGCGATTCGTGCTGCCTTTGATGCAGGCATCACCACTTTTGATACGGCCGAAGCCTACGGCAAGGGACATTCAGAAAGAATACTGGCAGCAGCAACATCCGATATACGCGATAAATTAATTTATGCAACCAAAGTTTTTGCCAACCATTTAGCTTACGATCAGGTCTTAAACGCCTGCGATCGTTCGCTTAAAAATCTGAAAACGGATTATATCGATCTTTATCAAATACACTGGCCATCAGGTTCATTCGGTTTTAACGAAGTGCCGATCGCAGAAACCATGGATGCACTTAATACGCTTAAGGAGCAGGGGAAAATCCGCTCGATCGGTGTATCTAATTTTTCGCGCCGCCAGCTGCAGCAAGCAGCTGACTACAGTCAGATCGACAGCCTCCAGCCTCCCTATTCTCTATTCTGGCGGCAGGTTGAAAAAGAGGCCATGTCAGTTTGTATCGAAAATAAAATCACGATTCTGGCCTACTCCCCTATGGCTCAAGGGCTGTTAACCGGAAAATTCGGCCCGGATCACCAAGTTGAAAAGGGCGACATCCGGGCGACCAACAGACTTTTTCAACCCGATATGTATGCTCGTGTGCAGGAGGCACTTTCAACGTTGCGCCCGATTGCCGAAAAAAAGGGCATCACCCTGGGCCAGTTGGCTTTGGCATGGGTCATTTCACACCCGCAAACATGCGCAATTGCCGGGGCGCGCAACGCTGATCAGGCTAAAGAAAATGCCAAAGCCGGTGACCTGTTTTTATCTGATGCAGCATTATCTGAAATAGATGAGATTGGACGCAGCGTTACGGATTTTTTGAACGATAATCCCATCATGTGGAAATTCTAATCTGCAAATGCGCTGCGCCACCATGACAGTCAACTCATGTGCCGATCAGATGCATCAATGCTGATGTGCTTGGCGCCGATAAATGAGGCAAAGTCCCGGGCGAATCGGTCCGCAATCGGAATGGGGTTAACAACCAGCGCCCGGTGAACAATTTTTTTGATGATGGCCAGCGAGGCTGATATTTCAGGCTCTGCCAGGGAGCCTGTCGAACGACCATCGCTTAAAACGATAAGATCAATGACCGGATACCGACTCTGCCAGTGCCGGATCATACGGCCGACTACCAGTAAGCCTTGATCCAGCGGTGTAGCGCCCCCCACCCTAACGGATGCAAGCCGATGCAGGACAAAATGGATGCTGGTGGTTGGGTGCACCAGCAATTTCGCCCCGGCTCCCTGAACGGTGACAACCGCCAGTGGATCACGGCGGAAATAAGCCTCACCCATGGATTTAGCCATCCACAGGCGCATTAAATCAAGGGTTTCCAACATAGAGTCACTCACATCCAGCAAAAACACCAGCAATCGCTGTTGAGGGGAGGTGTACACCGGCATCATAAGATCTGCGGTGCCTGGTCGTTTACGACCCCACCGCCAAGCATGGAAAATCGTAGCCAAACTGTCAACCGGTCCTGCATGCCAGAGGCGATTAGATTGTTTTCGGCCGAATGTGGACAGCGCTGTTTTTCGTGAACGCGCTATACCTTTGGATTTAAATGCATCCGTTCTGAGTGGTTGGATCGGAATATGATATCCAGGTGAGTTTTTTCTAAAGACTGAATCTGCGGGCCGCTCAGCTGAAGATGGGCGATAACCCGCAGATCTTTTTGATTGAATCAATTGGGCTGCGTTTCGGCTTTTTTTTTTCGATAAAAAGGAGTTGGGAACCAGCCTTTTTTATCTTCAGATCGTGATTTTCTGTTGATTTCCAACAAGCGCTCGTTGAGCGAGTCCCACGTGACCGGACTCTGGATGTCAACCGTGGTTATTCGGTGCTGGAGCGCCAACGGCATTACAGTTTGAATGTCCTCCCAAGATACGGAATCACGTTCGTACCAGGCGGCCCGGGCCTTGGCGCCTTGCAATATGGCCAGCTCCGCTCGATGGGTCCTGACGCCTAACTTTAAAATCGTTTCTATCGCTCGACTGACTAAACCATCAGGAATGGTGACTTGAGATAGCCATTTTCTGGATAGTCGCAGCTTTTCTGTGATTTCTCTCTGGGCGGGTTGGCAGGACTGTTCAAAAGCCTTGGGGTCGTTTACAAAGGCCTGGGCGCGATTGAAAATTTCCGTCCGCTTCTTTACCGATGTGATGGCGCTGACATGAACAGCCAGGCCGAAACGATCCAAAAGCTGCGGACGCAGCCAACCCTCTTCCGGATTCATTGATCCCACGAGAATAAATCGGGCGGCATAGCTGGAAGAAATCCCCTCCCGCTCCAGCCGATATTGGCCGGTTGCGGCGGCATCCAGGATAATATCCATTAAATGATCCGCAAGCAGGTTCACTTCATCGATATACAGGACGTGACCATCAGCTCTGGTCAAAATGCCCGGCTTAACAGATACCTTACCGGTGGCCAGCGCCTTTTCAGCATCCACTGTGCCGAGCACCATCTCCTCACCACAGCCTAAAGGCAGATCAATCACCTGGGTTTCCGGCAATAAGGTTGACAAACTGCGCACCAGTGTCGTTTTGCCGGTGCCCTTTTCGCCTAAAAACAGAACACCGTGCACAGCCGGATTGATAACCGCCAACAGCAGGGCTTCCTTGGCTTTTTCCTGGTTGACTACAGCAGAAAACGGAAAAAACGTGCTGGTGTTGTCACCTGTATTTGTATGCTCTGACGACATTCCATTTATTTTTTGAGCGCCGATGGGTGATTTTAGCATTTATAGGGGTAAAAATGATGATAGCAATATCCTTGAGGATCTCCCCATTTCACCTCGGTATCAATCAAGCACTGCCCGATCATCTGTTTGGATACTTCTTCGTAATCCGGCCGTTGCTCCTCTTCTTTTTTACAGTCTAGACAAATTGCCTGATGACTATAAACAGATAAAATTCTGTGATCATCCGCCCCCATTTTTTTGTCACAATTGGCACATTGTATTGCGCATGTCAGTTCTTCCGCCCAAGCATCTGTCATTTTGGTTTCTTCCATCATTATTCCTCCAATAGTGGTTGTGCATAGAAAGTAAATAGGATTTTAAATAAATCAAGCTTGTTATTTTTTTATATCATTGACCAGATCTTTTATGATGGCAATCACATTGCGTCCCCTTTCACGCGCAATGCGATGGGCTTCCTGCACAATTTTAGCGGCCTGCGCTTTGAGCTCATCATCATCCGGAATCGGCTGATTTAATTTTTGGTATTGCCAGGTTAAAAACCGAATGGCCAGTCGTTCTTCCTGCTGTCTGAAAAAACCCATTTCCCCTTCTCCGGATTAGGAAAATATTTTATTGTCGAAGTCTAAGGTTCAAAAATTCTGGCTGCCGCAGAGACCTGAATGTTATATTCGTTTTATTGGTTTGATGGGTTAAATTTGTTCAAATGGTTCGGTTTCAATCAACCAATTCAACCAATGAAACTAATCTAACAAATCATTATAGAAAACCTTTGAATACAAAACCTTGAACCTATGAAGGCGAATTGCATATCCTAAATATCAATCGTTCCAGAATCAGTTTAGGATCTTGCGCGCTGAGTTTAAGCTGAGCGTCCGCCTCATTTAAATAGTCAAAAGCTGCCATCAGTTCTGTTTTCGAGTAGTGCTCTGATTTTTTCAAAAGCTGGTATACCGGATATGCATTTTGAGGATTTCTGGCCAGCAGTAGATCGGTTTTAATTCTACTTTTTTTCTCACCTTTGCTCTGATCATCATCTTGGGCATTGGTACTCAAATCCTCCCATTCTTGCAGTGTATTCAACAATGAACGATCATATGTCACAATAGAAGGCATTATGTTTTGCTGGAAAAGCTTATAGGAAATGCCGGCATGCCAGTCTTTTGCCTGGGGACTTTTCGTAAAATCCTTGGCCAATACCAACCTTCTGATTTGATTGACAATGGCACTTAAAACCTGCAGCGGGTGAAAATCAGCCCCAAGAAGGGAACTTAAAAAAAAGAGCGACTTTTCGATATGACGGTCCGCAATTGCATTCGTAAAATCATATATCGGATCTTTTTTGGTTCGTTTCAAAACCAACTCGACATCCGCCACCGTGATGGTTTTTCTCTTGCCGACATAGTGAATTAATTTTTCAAGATTGCCGCAAAATGTACGCAGATCAAAACCGGTCATATCCAACAGAGCCCGATATGCCCCTTGGTCCATTTCCTTAAGGTTCGATTTGAGAATCTCGGCCATTTTTTCGGCCAGCACATCTTCCTGCGCCATTCGATCGGCCCGGCGATCGCCTTTGGGGATGGCACAGTCGATTACTATCCCCTGACTTTTTATGACCTTGTACAAACCCCGGCGTTTATCGACCCTATCTGTGGTAATCAGCAAATGATTATTCCTGGGAAAACCTTTCTCGATTGCTTTTTGAAGCACCTCAGCATCGTCTGCGGGTTCCGGGATTGTCAGTTTGTTTTCTTGGCAATAACCGATAATGTCATCAAGCCATTCATCATCCTGAGCCATAGCGGGATCAAGTTTTAACGCTTTATCTCTGTTTGATTTTTCTACATCTTCTAAAGATAAATTCATATTTCCCATGAGGTTTAAAAAGTAGTTTGCTGCTTTTTTTAAGTCGTCGTCATCGTATGCTTTTTTGGCAATCTCCAACAGGCGGCTTTTATCCTGTTTGGTGTAAAATATTCTTGATTCCCTCATCGCAACCACCTTAGTGCCGGACAGAAGAGAATACGTGTTCACTCGCTCGATCACATCGTAAATATTCTCGATCATCCCATCCACCGGAACGTAATTGGCAGTGCGATTTCCCGCCGGAAGCAAAGATCCCAGAAGAATATCATAGGCGGTTTTGACCAGCAATTCCTCTCCAAAAATAAGATACACAGGAGAAAACTGTTTGGCGGGATCACCTGTTAAATCCTTTAAGTACTTCTTGAGCAATTTGTGATTGATTTCGGGCATTATCAGGGTGTTGTGCGTTGATTGTTGTTGGTTGTCCGTTGCAGACTGACAGATGATAGATATCAGAGGTCAGAGGGTATAGTTAAATGGTTGATTAATTAAATAGTCAATTCGCCAGAGGATTCAATCTATTTAAACTATTTGACCATTCAACTATTTAACGAATCGACTAAATTCACCGGCCAGTAGCCAGTGACACGCAGCCAGCTGCCAGAAACCGGAACTTATTCCGGCATCTTTTTAAACAACAGGTGAAATACAAATATACCAATTCCAATGGAAATGGCGCTGTCGGCAACATTAAATGCAGGCCAATGTAAATTACCGACATAAAAGTCAAGAAAATCGATCACGAATCCAAACCGAATCCGGTCGATCAGGTTTCCGATAGCGCCTCCAAAAATGAGCGCGAATGCTGCCGCCAGCCAAGGGTAATTCGCTGGTGTTTTTTTATAAAAATAAAAAATTAGACCCACAGCCAATGACGATATAAAAAGAAAAATAATGCTTCGCAGGGTTGGACCCAGGTTGGCCATAAGGCCAAAAGCGCCGCCTGCGTTGTGAATATGGACAATATTGAAAAAACCCTGCATGATTGAAATCGTCTGATGGACCGGCAAGTAACGAATGATGAGTGCTTTGGTGATCTGATCCAGCAAAACGATTATTCCGGCAAAAACCAGCAGTTTAATATATTTATTCTTGAGCATATCTTCGATTTGATAGGTGTCAGTGTTCAGGTGTCAGCACATTCGATTTTGACACCTGACACCTGAAAGCTTTAAAGTTGAGTATCTGGTGCCGAAAACAGCATCCGATGTCCGTCTGTGTGAAATTGCGATTAATTACCGCCTAGGACATTTGAGCCAGCGCCTTCTGGCAACGTTTGCATATGGTCGGATTTTTGGTATCGCTGCCCACGGTGGTCTCATGGACCCAGCAGCGTTCACATTTCTTACCGGGAGCGGTTTTAATTTGAATGATTAATCCATTGACGTTTTCACTCTCAAATCCGCCGGCAATTTTCTCATCTTTCAGCAGAGAAACTTTTGAAACGATGAAAATGGATCTCAAATCGTCGGCATACGGCTGAAGCGCATGATAATGATCCTCGTTGGCAGAGATGGTAACCGCAGCATCAAGCGGATGGCCGATCTGCTTGGCCGCTCGCGCTTCTTCCAGCGCCTTGGTGACTTCTGCCCGTACATCTAAAATTCTTTCCCATTGTCGGGCCAGGTCCTCATCTTTCCATCTGCTTTTTGCTTCAGGCAGCGAAGCCAGATGAACACTTGACTCTTTTTCACTGCGATGCGGCATATAGTTCCAGATTTCATCGGCGGTGAAAGGAAGAAGCGGAGCCATTAACCGCGCCAGAGCGTCCAGCAATATATGCATAACGGTTTGAGCGCTTTTTCGGGCTGCGGATTTGGGAGGCGAGGTATACAGCCTGTCTTTGAGAATGTCCAGATAAAAAGCGGAAAGATCAAGTGTGCAATAATTATAAAGGGCATGATAAATAATATGATATTCGTAGGTTTCATATGCCGCGAGTGTTTTTTGCACCAAGCCCTGCAATTTATGGAG
>JASFTL010000139.1:0-8686 GCA_050053555.1 Desulfobacterales bacterium | reverse complement strand
CTTGCTGCCCAGCTCGGCAAACGGCAAAATGAGCTCCTCGAAGAGGCCATCCAGGATCTGCTTAAAAAGTACATCCACTGTTAAATTTCAAATGCTTTTTCAGTCAGCTGAAACGTTTGGCATTCAAGTTGCCGAATTTTAATGTAATAAAAAAAATGAAAAAAAAAGCTTGACATGCCACAATGTAGTAGTCTATAAGGAATCTACCCCACAGATCTATGCTTCTTGAGCATACCTCTATGTCCTCCTCATCTCGGCGGCTCATATCCCCATGAGCCGCCGTTTTGTTTTTGGTGTTTCAAAGCTTGCCTGTCGGCCTTGAAAGAATGACAATCGTCCTTACGTTTGAGGTCATTAAAAGCCGGTTGATCGGCCAGGCAATTTTCGGTTTTCCTTTTTTTGACAATACGCAGTCTTTAAGATATATATTGATTGTAAAAAACGTACCGAAATCCAAACGTTTTTTTGACAACCCCTCATGCCGCCATTCCGACATTGGCAACATTATGATGGAAAGCGGTTTAAATCTGTTAAATGCTGCAAATGTAACCAAACAAGATTTAGCAGCCATTTTTTCGAGGCAGAAAGGGAGAACAGAATGAATCACAAAAATTGGGCATTTCTCGTAATCTTTCTTATTATTTTTGTCGCCTTTTTGGCCCCTTCGTGCGGCAAAAAAGAAATTAGCTCAAAACCCGTTATGTCAGAGGAGGAAGCCCGCCGTCAGGCAGAAGAGGAAGCCCGCCGAAGAGAGCTGGAAAAGCAGGCTGCCATTCAGGAAGAAACACTCAAGGATGAGAGCCTCAGGGAAGAAAAAGAGAGAATTCGAGTTGAAAGAGACATGTTTGAAAATGAAGATGTCCTGTTTGAGTTTGACAGCGCCAAACTGTCAAGCGAAGCCCAGGACATTTTACGCAGCAAAGCAGAATGGTTAAAGGAAAATCCCCGGTCACGGGTTATTATTGAAGGCCACTGCGATGAACGCGGCACCAACGAATATAACCTGGCTTTAGGCGATCGACGGGCGTTCAGTTCCAAGGCGTTCCTGGTTGACCTGGGCATTGACGATTCCAGATTAACGACGGTGAGCTACGGCGAAGAGCGACCGTTAGATCCAAGAGCAGACGAAGAGGCCTGGGCCAAAAACAGACGCGCCCACTTTGTGATCAAAGAATGAAAAACCGTTTCGTTTCATATACCATTTTTTTTGACGCACGCCCCTAACCCTTTGTCAATGTCGACTCGATACGAATCGAATGCTCCGCCGCGCAGGATTGCTTTTTTTATTTCACCTCACGGGTTTGGACATGCCGCGCGGGCGGCCAGTGTTATGGAGGCGCTGGCGGAAATTGAACCGTCTCTTCAGTTTGATGTTTTCACCACCGTGCCGGCCTGGTTTTTTAACCACTCCAACGCTTTTGCCTTTAAATACCATTGGCTGCTCACCGATATCGGACTCGTTCAAATCACTCCCTTTCAGGAAGATTTGACGGCTACCATTCGGGAGCTCAAAAATTTTTTACCTTATGATCATTCGCAGATTGCTGCGGTAGCTGCAAAAATCAGGCACCTGAAAAGTGAACTGGTCGTCTGTGACATCGCCCCGATGGGAATATTGGTTGCCAAAGAAGCCGGTGTGCCCTCGGTTCTAATTGAAAATTTTACATGGGATTGGATTTACCAAAATTATGAGGAACCGGAAATTAGACAATTCGCCCAGTATCTGCAGTCTATTTTTGCTCAGGTCAGTTGCCACATTCAAACCGAGCCCATATGCAGCCCAGCTCCGGTTCATTATGCTTGCGCACCGGCCAGTCGTAAAATAAAAATCCCCGCCGGTGCAGTCAGACAAGAGCTGGGATTATCGAACAACTGCAAGGTTGTCATGATTACAACCGGCGGAACCCCGAAACAATATGGATTTATCGATCAGCTAAAGACCCGGGACGGTATCCATTTTATCATAGCGGGTGCCAGCCATTCTGTTTGCGTTCAGGATAATTTAACTTTTTTACCGCAAAACTCAACCTTCTTTCATCCGGATTTAATCAATGCCTCTGATGCCGTCATCGGCAAAGTCGGCTACGGTACGGTTGCGGAAGTCTACCACAGCGGTGTTCCATTCGGATATATCGCCCGCAGCCATTATCGTGAATCGAAACCACTTGTTCATTTTATCGAAAATAAAATGCATGGTTTTGCCATCAGCGAATCGGAGTTTCAAAGCGGATCTTTTATTGGCGACCTCGAGAAACTATTAGAAATTCCGCGAGTCGAGCGCAACTCGCCAAATGGCGCCGATCAAATTGCCGCCTACTTAATCAACCGGTTGCGGGATCAGGAAAATGAATGATCCAATCCGACGCCGAGGTCTGGCATTGAAATGCAGCCTTCTCACCTGATCGCCGCCTGCACTGACCGCTCGGCATCAACACTCCGTTCATGAGCGGGTCAATGTTTTTTAACGCTGCAATCATATCGACACATTCGGCCACCGGCCTTTGATCTGAATTATGACAGCTATCTTTAATTGACCGTATTGAAAAAAAGGAAGGCTTCCGGCCCATGATTCGCTTCGGATTGTGCTGCCTGTTTCGAAAAGCGGCCATTAAATTTCGACGGACCACTGCCAAATATTTGCGCACGCAATCCCGTCAACAACAACTGCAATATCTATCAGAAATCTGCTTGCACAATGCCCAATCGCTTTTGGCATCATTGAAATTTTGTGTACAAAACAACATTGGTGACTTTCGGATAAACAGTCAGATATTGCCTCTGAAAACCCATCCTGATATTAAATACGAAATAGAGGAATTGCCAAATTACAAAAATATTCTGGCAATTTTTTTCGAATGCGGTGAATTTTCCCGCACCAATGATCTTCGCACCACCTTTCACCCCGACCAGTTTATTTTACTGTCTTCGCCGGATCCAGCGATCACCGCACGTTCGGTCGCTGATTTAAAATACCAGGCACAGGTGGCCACGTGGATTCAGGCAGATGTGATTAACATACACGCCGGTGGAGCTTACGGTAAAAAAGACCAGGCACTTCGTCGATTGGCCCGTCAAATCGAAAAACTGCCCGATACGGTCCGAACCCGCTTGACTTTAGAAAATGATGATCGCATTTATACCCCCTCGGATCTCCTGCCGGTTTGCAAAGCCACCGAGATTCCATTTGTATATGACGTTCACCATCACCGCTGTCTGCCGGACGGCCTGAGCACAGAATACATCACCGAAGCGGCACTGGCAACCTGGAATCGTGAACCGCTTTTTCACATCTCCAGTCCGCTGGGAGGCTGGAATGGAGGTAACCCGCGTCATCACGATGACTATGTAAAATTAAAGGATTTTCCCGACTGCTGGTTAGATTTAGATTTAACGGTTGAAATCGAAGCGAAAGCAAAAGAACTGGCGGTTTTAAAATTAATACAAGCCATTGAAAAGAAACAAATGCGAACACGGAAATGATAAAACATGAAGCTGCGTTACGATCCCTTTCAGATTTGTAAATCCAGTAAAACGCCGGCAGGACTATACGCCCGCCAAAAGCGGCTTGTCGAAAACAGCATAGATGATTGCGCAATGATCTTTTGACGACCGGATCGGCTCATCGCAGATGTTAACTCAATCCACTTGACAATCAAGTGTTTTGCTGCCAAATGTAACAATGTGGCAGCTGAAATCAGCCACAAGCGTTTTATATAAAGACAAAGTAAGCCCTTTTTAAATATACAGCGCTCAATTTAGATTCGAAAAACACGCGGCAAACAGGAGCAATTTCCATGCAGGACCTCTACAACCGTCTGGCCACCCATCTGGAGCACCTTATCATGGGATATCCTTACACCGAGGAACTCATCGATCTTCTCAAAGAAATGTTCAGCCCCACTGAAGCTCAGGTGGCGATGGCAATACCCAACGATCTTGCCCCATTGGAAGTCGTCAGTCTTGAAGATATCGCCGCACGCACGGAACTTCCATTGTCTGCAGTTGCCGAAACATTGGAATCCATGGCCAGTCGCAGCATGCTGTTTACAGCGCCCGCCAAAGATGGATCAACCGGGTATGCCCTGCTGCAGGTTGGTTTCGGATTGCCCCAGACATTTTTCTGGGCCGGCAAACAGGATGAGACCGCCAAACGCATGGCAAAACTGGTGCTAAACTATTTTAAAGTACCCATCACCCAGAAAGTCTATGCCGGCGCATCGACCAAATCATACAAATACAGTCCTGCCAGCTCGAGCATCGAAATCCCCATGCAGGGTGTCATGCCGCATGAACAGATCGGACCCATCGTTGATTCGGCAGCTAAGATCGCGGTGGCGCACTGTCCTTGCCGCATGTCGGCAAAAATTCTGGGTCGTACAGATTGTCCCCACAGCCTTGAAGTATGCATCAAATACGACGAACTGGCTGAATTTGTGATCGACAGGGGTTTGGCCCGCGAAATTTCCAGAGATGAGGCTCACCAAATTATGGCAAATAGCGAAAAAGAAGGAATGGTTCATATGGTGGACAACGCCCAGGGTCAAATCAAGCATACCTGTAATTGCTGCGGGCATTATTGCTGGAACGTTGGTATTATCAGGCGCCGGAAAATACCCCGAGACCAGTTAATGGCCGTTTATTTTATCCGTGAAACCGAATTAGACGAATGCATCGGCTGCGGCGCCTGCGCCGAGATTTGCCCGGTGGATGCTGTTCAAATGGTTGACGACCAGCCACGGGTCGATTCGGATTGGTGCATCGGATGCGGTGTATGTGCCGTCCAGTGCCCCGCAAATGTGATATCCATAACCCGCCGCATTGAAAACCAGGCGCCACAGGACTTTACCCAACTGCATCAGCAGATAAAAAAAGAAAAAGGGCTCTGAAAAGCTTACCGCATTCCATCTTAGTTTTCTGCTAATTTTCCTCCAGCCGCTAAAATAGACGAATCATCCAAACTGTTTTTTCCAAACGGGTGGCAGTTATGGATGGATTGTATCGCGGACCCGTTGACAGCCGAGTTGCTGAGTCGCATTTTGTTAAACACATGGAATAAATCCCTTCGAATCCGCATCTAATGTTTAAATACGATTGCGTTCAGAACTCTTTTCGAACCTTGATTTACTATTTAACATGCGAATTTCCAAATTAGCGAAAACAAACCGGCCAAACCCTTTTTCAGATGGAAAGTCCTCGCGCCCGCCCTGCTGATGGCCGCTGCGGCAGCCCTTTTCTTTATAAACCCGTTTTCAGGTCAGATTCGCAGCATAGACGAATTTAGCTCTTTTGCATTGGCCAATCATTTAGACCCTGATTTGACAATGGCATTCCGCAAGGAAGAGGTCGCTGATGTTTCCGGTTGGTTTGCAAAACACCTGGTGTTTCCGATCGCTGTTCCCGATTTGTCCAGCCAAGGGTTTCAATTATTAGGCGGACGAAAATGCCTGGTGGGCCACAAGGAAGCCGCATATCTTTACTATGATAAAGCGGGGAAAAAGGCTTCCGTGTTTGTTGTCAATCCGGCTGACCTGGACTTTAATTTGGAGCCTGGTAAAACCTACCGAATCACCGAAGGCGATTATCAGATTCAAATCTGGCAGGAAAACAATCTGGGTTACGCTCTGGTCGAATAATACGCATCCGCATCCGGTTCATCTGCCTTCCAACCGATAGAGCTAAACCTAGCGGCAGGCGTCCGTCTGCCATCTGATCCCATCCCGTAGTTCTGCCCGCCTTTTTTTCCTAAATGTGAAAAAAATTTCTCAATAATTAGGAATCGGTTTCATAAGATCTATGACGTAAAGGCAACATTTTTGTAAGCGATGGCGCTAAATGGCTGCAATGTCTGAACCGAACGAGGCAATTCCATTGGCATAAAGCTTGCTATACATAGATGAAAATTTTTGATGGAATGCCTCTTATTGCGGCAAGAATCGTCTGTTTGTGCTTTTCCGTCAGCGGGCTGTCAAGCTGTGCCGCAACATACAAATGACAGTTGAAAAGGAGGAAAAAGGAACTTGGACAAAAAGGGGAAGTTATTAACCATAAAAGACAGAGGCGGAACACGAAAAGGCACCGATAGAAGGAAAAACCACCAACCTTACGATGGTATTGAAAAGAGATCCGGTCGCGACCGCAGAAAAGGATTTGATCGCAGAAGTGGCCTGGCCCGAAGACGGACTCCGGACCGCAGAGAAATAAATGGACGCTGGGATGGAAGCCGCATCGAGCGTCGTGATAGTTTCAGGAAATAAGGCAACCTTTCCATATCGAGGTAAAACAGAATCTGAAGATAAGCACGTTATGGCAGACGCTGAAAAATTGATTTTCTTAGACAACAACCCGCAAGCATCTAAAGGTCATATGTTCGCTAATGATCAAAGAGCCAGCAAACGAATTGTCCACGAAGCCGCCATTATAATCGAAAAATGTGATTCCGAGACCTATACCTACGGCAGAATGTACAATTACAGCGCCGGCGGCATTTATTTCGAATCAGATGTTGCATTTCAGCCCGGCACCCAGGTGCGAATCGACATCGAAAATCCGAGTAATGGCCTCAATTCCGATCATCTCTTTGGCAGAGTGAAATGGTGTGAGGAAATTGCTGCTCCAGTGGTTTTATATGACTACGGCACCGGTGTTGAATTTGACCGTTCGATGAATCGCTCAGCTTACAATAATAAACTCAAGGTCATTCAGGGCGGAGCAGATCATACAGAGACCTAAGAGGTTTCAGGCTGGCAAAAGCATCAAAAATTACAAAAAGCAGAATTCAGTTGGAATACTTTTCTTTAAAGGCCCGTCGGCGTTCCATTTTTTTCTTCACTTTTAAGTTTTGCAAGCTTCTGCGATCTGAGCCGCTTCGACGGTATCGCTGACCTCTTCTTTCCGGGAAATGGTCGGAGGAAGAAGATTTGCGGCGATCGGGCAAGTTGCGTCTTCCGCCCCGATCCTTTATTGAGCGAATATCAATGGTATCGGCCACGATTCAATGCCTTTTGCTGAAAATCGGTATGTTGCCCTGCGTTTCCCCGCCAATGAGAAAATAAAAGATTAATTCGAATATTCCCTTTCAATTATACCTTAAAGCCGGAAGCCCTTTTGTTAAATTGCAAGCGCCTCTAATTTTGTCAAGCGATAGTTCACGTTAGATCGATTTTTGTCCAACCAAAAACTTGATTGACTTATGAGGATCCGGTTAAATGATTCCTTAAAAATTTCTTCAGCCGTTCCTTCCCATCATTGGAAAGCGCGCGGGAATTATCGAGCTCTTTTCCGTGTAATTCCTCATGACAGCTGGCGGCTCTGATAACCTCAAATTGTTCCCTGCACCTTGAACAATATTTACACATCAGAAGGTGCATCCGCAACAATACGCGCTGATAAAAAGGCAGCTCCCGATCCATAGATTCCGAGACTAACTGAGAGACATCTTTGCAGCTAAACATCCAGTGCACCGTTCACTCCTTTATTGTCCGGCACCCAGCCATTTATTTTCAATGCAACGCCGCAGCGACATGCGCGCCCGATACAGCATAACCCAACTATTCGTCGGGGTTATGTTTAGGACCTTACAAATATCCTCTGTGCTGAGTCCATCCATTTCGCGCAAAATAAATGCCTCTGCCAGACGTTCGGGAAGGTCTGCTAAACAGCGATAAAGCACATCTAAAAATTCTTTCTGTTCATAGATCTTATCCGGATTGATGGCCCATTTTATGGGTCGATTCTGCCATTCTCCACGATCATCAAAATCCGAGTCCGCCAGGTCGGTTAGTGTTTCGATTTTATCTGTAGACGGTTCTCGGATTTTTTTGCGGATGTGATCAACAATCTTATGTTTCAGTATTGCGATCAGCCATGTGCGAGCGGCGGAACGGCCCTTGAAGTTCTCGTAAGCCCGCAAGGCGGCCAGAAATGTCTCCTGAACAAGATCTTCGGCAACGGAAGGATCTTTAACCCTTGATAAGGCAAATCGATAAAGGAAGTCACCATATTCATCCACCCAAGATTCTGGGTTTGCGATATCGGCTGCGTCAGATTTCCTTTCACTCATAATGAAACGCCCAATTTTCGTAAACGTAAGGGTCAAAAAGAAGATGAGCCGAAGTTGCTCGGACATGCAGGATCGAAGCGTTAGCGGCTCCGGATATTTTCCCGCATGCATTGGCCGCTCGGGCGGATGGCAAATCTAATACGGCAATATATTCAGGCCGACCGCAAATTATCTTGAGCGTGATTATGTTTTTGAGCAACTATACCAGCAATTCAAATGGGTTGCAATGGTTGTTCGGCAAGACGAATGTGTCAGGACAAGAAATTTGGGAAGCCTAAAAATTTTGGCCTAAAATGAAATGTGAAGCAAGGTGCTTTGAGGACAAATTCATCCATTGTCGACAACGTTTCGACAAGGACGGATCTTTCCACCTTAGCTTCCACCTTTGCAAAGGCGACGGCGGCCAGGTATCCTCAGCGCCCGTTGTCTGCAGTAGCTTCATACGGAGGGCGGGCCCGTTTTCCGTCTCTCCATGGCAGGACGACGGAGAAGAAAACGCAGGTTTGAGAGCGTCGGAGCAAACCAAACCTTAGACTAATCTTCGAACAGCCTCGAGGACGGCATCATAATTTGGCTCTTCTGACAGCTCTTTGACATTCTGGATATATTGAACGGTGCCGTTTCGAT
>JASFTL010000138.1:0-8753 GCA_050053555.1 Desulfobacterales bacterium | reverse complement strand
ATTTTATCTTTATTTCCGGTTTGCATTTATGGCCTGATTTCCGGAATGTCACCCTCAACCCAGCGGGCAGTTATCATGGTCACCGCCTTTTTGATGACATTTTTAGTCGCACGCGAAAGCGATGCTTTCAATACATTGGCCCTGGCCGCATTTATCATCTTAATCGGTTATCCGCCCGCTTTGTTTTCGATCTCTTTTCAGCTCTCGTTTCTGGCCGTGCTGTCGATTCTTTTTGGACTGTCGCGCATCCAGCATGCATGGCAGGTCAACAGCGAAAACTTCCGGACTGGATTTCGTTTTTGGCTGTCTCGAAAAATTTTTGTCTTTTTTCTCGTATCTTTTTTTGCGATTTGCGGCACATTGCCATTGGTGATGTATTATTTTAACCAGATATCCGTCGTTGGACTGTTGGCTAATTTTGTCGTTGTTCCCTTGGTGGGATTTGCGGTTATACCCTGCGGCCTTCTGGCCCTGTTTATTTATCCGATCAGCAGCCAGATCGCTTATGGCTGTGTGAAAATCTGCATCTACGTGCTGGATCTTGTGCTGAGTGTTATAAAATTTTTTGCTGATCTGCCGTTTGCGGCCTTTAAAACCGTCACGCCCAGCGTCTTTGAAATCGTGTGCTACTATATATTGGGCTTGGTTCTGCTCAACGTGTCAACGGCAAAGCTGAATACGGCAGATTCCCATGCTGCTTTAAAAAATCGATCGGACCCGGCGGCGCGCTCCACGAGGACGTTGAGGTGCGAAAAGGACCGTCGTTGGCATCCGTTATTTTCGGCCGTGGCAAGAACGGCCCGACAGGTTGCCGCCTGGTTCCGCATAAAAAGAAGCGCAATCATTGGTATTTTGTTGATACTGGTCCTCGCCGGGGATGCCGGCTATTGGCTATATCAGCGCTTTTGGCATCATGACCTGCGAGTGACCTACATCGATGTCGGCCAGGGCAATTCAGCGCTCTTGGAGTTGCCGGGCGGTGATACGGTATTAATTGATGGTGGCGGGTTTTCGGATAATAACGTCTTTGATGTGGGCGCCCGGGTCATTGCGCCTTTTTTGTGGCGTAAAAAGATTCGAACCGTTGATACGCTGGTCCTCACGCACCCCAACAGCGACCACCTCAATGGTCTTATTTTTATTGCGCAGCATTTCAATGTAAACAGAATTTGGACCAATGGTGAATCCCGAACAACACAGGGATATAAACGCTTTAAAGAGATTATTGCCCAAAAGCGATTAAGTCTGCCGGAATTCAGACGCATTCCTCGCAAACAGCTGATCAGCGGGGTCGAATTTTTCTTCATGTATCCCCCCGCCGATTTTTTGAATCAAAAGGCTGCCCAAAAATGGCGAAACACCAATAACAACTCTTTGGTCCTTAAAGTCTCTTTTGGGGATATTTCATTTCTTTTTCCGGGAGATATCATGCGTGAGGCCGAAAAGGAACTAGTGGATTTATCCGGTGCCGATTTAGCCTGCGATGTCCTGCTGGTTCCACATCATGGTAGCCGGTTTTCAAGCAGTCGACTCTTTTTATCCAGCGTACAGCCGGATGTTGCGGTGATCTCCGCAGGATGGAAAAACAGGTTTCGATTTCCGCATTCAATTGTATTGGAAACCTATCAAAAGAGCGGCTGTCGCATCTTGCGCACCGATCGAGACGGCGCCATTAAGATCAATACCGATGGGAATCGTCTTGTCGTCCATCCTTATATTTCAGCAGCTGATTCGCCATAGTCCTGATAGAACCGAATTGGGCGTCTTGTGCTCAATCCGTTTGCCATTCTCTAAGTGTTTGTATTAAGATAAAAAATATTAAGTTCACATGCAACGTGCCGATAATAGTATAAGACCCTCTTAAAGGGTTGGGCGGACACCTGTGCGCACCCCCCTTTAGGCCGGCAACCGATTTTTGGAGGAATTTTTATCATGGGCACAAAAGCCATTGAAATCCTAACAGATGCCATCAAGGAATACTATGGCAATTATGAACTCGAGGAGCTTTGCAACCAGTTCAATGTCGATGTGGACTATTTAGGCGTAAATCTCAATCATGTAAAGCTTGCAAATAAATTAATCAAACAGAATGATTACAACCATCGAAAACTTTTATCGAAGCTGCTTCAGGATTTAGTGCAGCGCTGCAATCATCGGATTTTAAACACAACCTGGGAAAGCAATGTCTTTGACGAGCAAATGCAGCCTCAGCTTAAAAAGCTCCAACTGCTTTTATCCAAAGAGGAGGGGCCGGTTCAGATCGCAGAACCAAAGAACTATCAATTCAAAGACAAATCAGGGCCGATCAAATTTTTCAGCAGCGCCAAAACCGCGGTTACCCTTGTGGATACGCGGCTCGGTGGTGTCACCTTCGAATGCCTTAAAAATGTTCAGCATCCGATCCGTTTGATGACCAGCCGCGAGCCCCAGGCACTGGTCGATGGGTTTGATGCGATTTTAAAAAGCTATTCTTCCAGCTGTCCCGATGTCGAAATCCGGCGCCATGTCATGGTTCATGATCGCTACATTTTCTTTAACGGGCGCTGCTGGCTGGCCAGCACGTCTCTTGATTTGATCGAAACCCATTCGCTAAATGTGATTGAGTGTATCGATGCAAAGTCTGCGATTGCCAGGGAAATCGAGCGAAAATGGCGAGAGGCGGAGAAGTATCTGGTGTGACGATTAATCCATTGCGGCTAACACTTCAAAGCGTTCGCTTTCTAAAGCCTTCTTAATGACCTGCGTTTTGCATGCCGATAGTCGAAAATAATAGATCCGTTTGCCTTTGCGTTGAGGCGTCATGCTGACATTAATGATATCACCACCATTGTCGTTGATAATTTGCATGGCCTTCTTGAATATGGCTGGTTGATCCCCCAGGACCACATCGACACGCGATGTTGTTGATAAAATTCCCATCATGTCAATGAATGTACGCAACATGTCAGTTGCGGTGACAATCCCGACGAGCCGATCTTTTTTTACCACCGGCATGCCGCCGATTTTGTGATTGTAAATAAGCTTAGCGGCAAATTCGATATCGTCATCAGGGCCTACCGTGATGGGGTTTTTAATCATTAAATCGTCAAGTGAGATATCTCCCAGCATGGAAGGGATCAGGCCCTGTTTCAGATCGGCCAGGGTTAAGAAGCCTTGCAGTTTTTTTCCTTTGGCAACCACTGGAAGGTGCCGGATGGAATTGGCTTTCATCAATTCAATGGCTTCGTCAACTGAAGCATTGGGTCCAATGGTGATGGGATTTTCAACCATCAGCGAATTGATTTTCATATCTTCTCCCCTCTGAGGTGACGACTAAAATAAAAACACTTCCCCTTTTTAAAAATTGAAACGCTCAGTTTAGTTTAAATAATATCAGCATGCTTAAAAAAGTAAAGAGTTTGGCAACATTTTTAGATGACAAGGCGGGGTTCGGCAAAAAAACGGCAATATGCTGGAAGCAGATGGGCATGTTAATGAGGTTCACCATCCGCCGTTATACCGCTTGTCATAATAATGTTCCGAAAAAAGGATGGCGGCATAAGTGTTGTGGCAAAAAAAACTCCCGCAACCGGAACGTTTTTTTTGACAACTACTATAGATTGCGGGAACGGGGGCGACGACGGGTACGAAGCGGAGGAATCCTACCCAGCGAGGTATTCATGCTCGTACTCCTCCTCGTCCTCGCTACCGGTATTTTGGGGGACAGCTTCTGTTGATGATAAAGAAGGAAAGGTTACTTCTTTGAACGCGGCTCGTAGCTGCAAAGGGGTTCTTCGTTCATAAAATCGCCGGTGGCCTCGTAAGCGCGTGCCCGGCAGCCTCCGCAAACGCGGTTAAATTCACACAGCCCGCACTTTCCCTTCAGCTTGTCGTAATTGCGCAGCTCCAAAAAATTTTCTGAATGGTTCCAAATTTCGCCAAAGGTCGATTGGCGGATATCACCACAATTTAGATCCAGGTATCCGCACGGTTGGACAATGCCCTGATGGGAGATGAAACAAAAGCCGATACCGCCCAGACAGCCGCGGGTGACCGCATCGAGGCCGTAGCGCTGAAAGGTAACGGAAATGCCGTCTTTTTTAGCCCGCTGTCTGAGGATGCGATAGTAGTGGGGGGCGCAGGTTGCTTTCAGCTGCAACGGCGTTTTTTCTTTCTGATCGTAAAACCAGTTGAGGGTATTTTCATATTCGGCGGCATCGATTTCCTGATCCACTATATATTTGCCGCGTCCGGTGGGGACCAGCAGAAAGATATGATGCGCCACCGCCCCGAGGTCGATGGCCAGTTGTTGTATTTTGGGAATTTGATCAAGATTGGTTTTGGTTATAGTCGTGTTGATCTGAAATTCCATGCCAACCTTTTTAAGCCGATCGATACCCTGCAGCGTGCCCTCAAATGCACCCTTTACCTGTCTGAAACGGTCATGGGTTTCAGGACTTGAACCATCGAGGCTGACGCTGATGCGTTGAATGCCGGCATCGACCAGTTCCTGGGCGACCTTTTCAGTGATCAGGGTGCCGTTTAAGGCCATGACCATGCGCATGCCCAGATCCGCCCCATAGCGGGTGATATCAAAGATATCCGAGCGCAGCAGGGGCTCGCCGCCGGTCAGAATAATAATCGGCTTGCCAACTTCTGCAATCTGATCCAAAAGGCGCAGGGCTTCACCGGTGCCCAGCTCGCCTTTATGGGGGCCCATGGTGGCAGAGGCCCGGCAATGGACGCAGGCCAGATTGCAATTGCGGGTGGTTTCCCAGGCAACCAGGCGCAGCTCGTCCCTTTTGTGTTTGGTGTGGGCGTGGGGATGCTTTGTGTTCATGTAATGTTATAAAATCCTTAGCTCTTTAGCTGCTTCCAATGCGAAATAGGTGAGAATCATGTCAGCCCCTGCGCGCTTGATGGCGGTGAGCGTTTCCAGCATCACTTTTTTCCCATCGATCCAGCCCATTTTGTCAGCTGCTTTGATCATCGAAAATTCGCCGCTGACATTATAGGCTGCCACCGGCAGGTCAATTTCTTCCCTTACACGGCAAATGATGTCCAGATAGGGTAAGGCGGGTTTGACCATAATGATATCGGCCCCTTCTTCAACGTCCATCGAAACTTCCCGAATCGCCTCTAATGCATTGGCAGGATCCATCTGATAAGTGCGACGATCGCCAAACTGGGGAGCTGAGTCTGCGGCACTCCGAAAGGGTCCGTAGTAGGCGGAACAGTATTTGGCGGCGTAGGACATGATCGGCACATGACTGAAGTTATGATCATCGAGGATATCCCGAATTTCGGCGACGCGGCCGTCCATCATGTCCGAGGGAGCCACCATATCGGCGCCGGCTTTGGCGTGGGACAGCGCCGTGCGGGCCAGAAGATCCAATGTGGCGTCGTTGTCAATCTTTTGTCCTTCAACCACGCCGCAATGACCGTGATCGGTATACTGACACAGACACACATCGGTGATGACAACCAAATCCGGCAGTTTCTCTTTTACGGCCCGGGTTGCTTTCTGGACAATTCCATCATCGGCGTATGCACCGGTTCCCATGGCGTCCTTTGCATCCGGTATCCCAAACAGCATCACGGCCGGAATGTCCAATTCAACCGCGGCAGCGGCTGTTTTTAATAAACGATCAACCGATAATTGAAAGTGTCCGGGCATGGACGGAATCGGATTTTCAACGTCGCTGCCGTTGATCGCAAACAAAGGTAAAATAAAATCATCAACAGACAAACTGGTTTCGCGGATCATGCGGCGAAAGGCTTCATTTTGCCGCAGTCGTCGGGGCCGATAGTCTGGAAACAACATATGGCTTCCTTTTGTTATTTGATTTAATTGGGCTGAAAATTATCCAATCTTGATCTACCCAAAATTCGAAATACTAAATCCGAAATCCGAAACAAATTCAAAATCAAAAAGTCCCAAGATCCAAAACGTCATTCTGTATTAGAATCAGAAATAGCGAAATATAAAATGATCGCTTGATAAAGTTTAGAATTTTTAACATTAAATATTCGGATTTGTTTCGAATTTCGGAATTCAAATTTCAAACTTTATTGCAATAAGTGGATAAATGAGCCTGTGTGGCGCTCAATTAAATTTTAGGAACCAGGCTTCTGAGCAATTTCGTCATCCGTCAAATAACAGGCCGGATCCGGGGCCCAAACGTCGCCTGTGGTGGCTTCAGCACGGACTCTAAAATTGCCGGCACAAACATCCAGCCAGCGACAGGTGGCACAACGGCCTTTTACATGCTTTTTCTTCTCTTTGAGTTTTTTCAGCAGCGGATTTGAGAGATCGGCCCAGATCTCAGAAAACGGCCGTTCCTGCACGTTGCCGAGATTGCAATGGCGCCAAAATTGATCCGGATGCACTTTGCCATCCCAGCTGACACAGCCGATGCCCCGGCCGGAGTTATTGCCTTCATTCCATTGCAGCAGTTCCAGTACCTCTTTGGCCCGTTGAGGGTTCTCTTTTAACAGCCTTAGATAGAGGTAAGGCCCGTCCGCATGATTATCGACCGTCAGGACTTCTTTGGGTTTGCCGATATCATGCAGCCGTTTGGTTTCATCGATAATCATATCCACCGCTGAACGGGTACCCTCATGGGTCAAATCTTCTTTGACCAGCTCGGTTCCACGGCCGGCGTATACCAGGTGATAGAAACACACCCGGGGGATATCCATTTCTTCGATGAGATTAAAAATACGGGGTATCTCATTCACATTAAATTTGTTTATGGTAAAACGCAGCCCGACTTTGATGCCGGCATCCTGACAATTTTTGATTCCTTGCAAAGCGGATTGAAAGGCGCCTTTAATACCCCTGAAGCGGTCATTGATTTCTTGCATTCCGTCTAAACTGATGCCGACATAAGACAGCCCGATGCGTTTCAGGGTGCGCGCCAATTTAGCGCCAATCAGGGTTCCGTTGCTGGAAATCACTGCGCGCATGCCCTTTTGGACGGCATACTCGGCCAGTTCGGGTAGGTCTTTGCGCACCAGTGGCTCTCCGCCGGAAAATAGGATCACCGGCGCACCGAAAGCGGCAAGGTCGTCAATCAACTCTTTTCCCTGCCGGGTACTGAGCTCGTTGTTATATTCAAGGTCCTGCGCATGGGCGTAACAATGCACACATCTCAGGTTGCAGCGCTGGGTCGCATTCCAGACGACCACCGGGCGCTTGTCTTTTGAAAATTGCAACAGATGGGACGGCAGTTTTCCCGAGTGACGACCGTAGCGCAGGGCATCAGAGGGTTCAACAGTGCCGCAGTAAAGTTTGGATATTCCGATCATCTTATCGATGTCTCACTTTAAGTATATTAAAAAATAGTAGATGCTAGATAGTTAATAAACACGCTATCCCAATTATATTTTAGACAGGATTAACAGGATTATTTGGATTTATTTTCTTCGCCACTTTCCTGAATAAAGTGGCGAAACTCAATCCCGCCTTATGGGGCGGGAAAAAATCTCACCAAGAATAGCCGCCGTAAGGCCAAATTACTCAATAACTTTAATTTAATGGCCATTATTTGGGGTCAGGCGTTGAATCGGGGTCATATTCAGTTTGAATCATTTGGCTGATGTAATCTTCTGGTTTCAGCAGTGCTTGACGGGTAATAAAATAGCGGTTGCGACCTGTCTTTTCGCGGACCAGCTTAAGACCGTGTTCGAAATCCTTATTGACCTTGTTATAGATGTGTTTCAAACTGATGGGCGCTTCGATCAGCTGCTCAATGATAAAATCGATCGCTTCTTCTTCCAGGACAATGTTAATATCATGATTTTTAAAAAAGTACAGTTCGATCTTCTTGATTTCATCATAATGGGACTTGATGTGTTTAACCGCATTTTCAATATCCATGATGTTTTTGGCATAAAACTGGGCCACAATGTCCATTCGTGACGGTGTCATGGTGAGATTGTATTTTGCCGACAGGTGTTTCTTATTTGATTCCAGGTAATTTTCAATGCGCTGCCGTTCTTCCTGGGCCAGTTTTTCAAATTCCTCCTCTGTTTTAACGTCATTGGGAGCGCTGGCCAGCTTCTGAATAAATTTTTCCGGATTTTTGATAATGGCCGTTGTGGCCGGAAATTTTTTAATCCGGGTAGAGGGCAGTTGTTTTTCAAATTCAAGCAATGTTTTTTCAACGGCACTCACCAGTCCCCGGGCACCGGTGTTTTCAGCGAATGCCAGTTGGGCCAGCTTTTGCAAGACCTGATCCTCAAACTTGATCTCAATATCGTAAGCGGCAAAATCCATCTTTTTCCCCAGCAAGATCGGATTGTTGGGATTCTTCAAAATTTTATATAAATCCCGCTCGGTTAAGTGTTCAAACACGGCACGCACCGGCAGCCGTCCGACAAATTCCGACTCAAATCCAAATTGAATTAAATCTTCAGATTTGATCTGTTTAAGCACATCAATTTGCTCCTGGGCGTTTTTGATCCGGGCTCCGAAACCAATTTTCTGTTTGGCAAGGCGCTTTTGAATGATCGGCACCAGGTCCGTGAAGGCGCCGCTCATGATAAAAAGGATATTAGCGGTATTGACCGATTGTTTTTCACGCTTTCCGGTTTTGCGAAATCTTTCAATTTCCTGGATCATGGATATGGGATCATGCGGCACCTTTAGATCCACTTCTGTCTCTTCCATCGGCTTCAGCAATGCGCGCTGAACACCGGTACGCGATACATCCGCGCCAATGATGTTGCGACTGGAAGAGATTTTATCAATTTCATCGATATAGATAATG
>JASFTL010000137.1:0-8775 GCA_050053555.1 Desulfobacterales bacterium | reverse complement strand
CTCCTTGTCAATCATGGCAATCAGCTGCTTGATCCGAAGGGTGTCCACCTCATTGGCCAGCAGGACAATGACGTTGGTGCGCTCATCGGCCACCATGGTGACATCTCTTTCCAGAGCCCTTTTGGTGCGCTTGCGGGTGGGTTTAAAAACGGAACTTAGCAGATTCACCATTTTGCTGGCATCACCATATTCGATGGGAATCACCGAAATTTCTCGGCCGATGCCGGGTATATCAATTTGCCTCAGGATTTTAAGCAGACGCCGGATGTTGGAATGCACGTCGGTGATAATCATCGTATTGGTGGGTTGATAGGCCAGGATCACGCTGCTTTTGGACACCATGGGGGTGAACAGGCGCTTGATATCCACCGGATCGGCGTATTTCAGCGGCACCAGCTGGGTGACGACCTTATCCTCGGGGCTGGCCGCTTCCTCGCGCAGCAGGGTTTTAATATTTTTGGAACGCGCATCCGGTGCGGGGACGATTTTAACAATATCCCCGGCTTTGACGGTGGTGTAGCCATGGACCTCGAGTACCGACTCAAATACCTTGTAAGCTTCTTTCAGCGATATTTTTGAAGGGGAGATGATCGTCACTTTGCCTTTCACGCGTTGATCGATGACAAAATTGGTGGCGGTCAGCTCGCTCATAAACTTGATAAACACATTGATGTCCACATTGTTAAAATCAATCGATACAAACTGCTCCGCGCTCGCCGGTTGCTCTGTGGCGGACGTGCCCGTCTGAGCCCAGCTGGACTCTACGAGGTAGGGTTGCAACGCAAGTATTACCGCCAAAGCTGCGATAATCGGCATCAAACCAAATTTCATATTTATTTTCATTTTTCCCAACCGTTGTTGCTATTCAATTTTATAATCAAGAACCCGTTTTCGGCCGCGCCGTTTAATTTCGACCTGCACCTCGGAGGCCGAGGACAGATCACCAAAGATATTCATTGCATCTTCCACTGTTTCGATCGGCGTACCGTTGACTCCGGTAATAATATCTCCATTTCGCAATCGCATTCTTCTGAAAATAGTGTTGGGTTTAATTCCCGTAATGGAAATTCCAGCCGGTCGGCCTTCTTCGATGTGCGGTCGGATCCGGGCCTGATTCATGAGTTGATCCAGGTTCTCCAAAGCGCTCTCGATCTGATCGCTTTTTAAAGTTAACTGACGCCGATAGGTTGATACCGGCAATTTGGGCGGAGAGGCCGCTCTTCTGGCAACACGGGGTCTGCGACCCCCTTTTCTTGCGGCTCCGATTTCTTCCATTCCCAGTATTTCATCGCTGTCATTTACGCTCAAAACAACCTTCTGCCGCAAAATCAATTTTACGGTTGCATTTTGAATGCTGTCTCCGATGCGATAAAGATTCTGTTGCCGGGTTTTGGTATCCTCAATGACGGCATAGGCCCTGTGATCTTGCCCGGTAACCGTTCCCCACAGCTTTAAGTTCAAGTCTGTTTTTTTCAGATCATCAAGATTAATGGCCTGGGCGGGAGCCTCGATATCCGGACGGGTGTTGAAAAGATTCCGTTGCGTAATGGCGCGATATTGCGACAAAGGCGGATGGTCGCCCTGTTGGTTAAAAGCCATTCTGCCTGGATGGGTCTGCGGCATCTCGTCGGGGCCCAGCCAGATCGCCCCGACAGTGTAAAAGGCACTGACCGCAAAATAGACGCATGCGGTAATCAGCAGCGCATTGATGATCACAAAGTATTTTTTAGGCGTTAATATCATCTGCTTCATTCGAGGCCCGCATCATTTGGTGCCTGCGATTGGTTGCCAATGAAAGCGGGATGGTTCCTTTAATTTAAGCGATTAAAATCGTAATGATCCGCTGCTTTGCGAACGATTAATAAAATGAATACTGGGGTGAATCCATAGGGCCTTTTATTTTAAAGGCAAGGCCGTGTTCGCCCAATTTGCTGGCTTTGAACAGTTGCGGGACATTCTTTCCCAGTTTAGCCAGCAGCACTTCATGCGGCCTTACGGTTCCGGATAAATTTAATAGTTTTCTTGCTGAACGGGCACTAAATTTTATCGAGCCCGTGACATCGGCATCCAGCTGGTTTCCTTCGAGCTGACAGCGGTTGATGGTCAGGGAGCGGGCATTGAGCATCAGCTCGGCCTCGATGGTGTTAAAGGTTATCACATTTTGATTGAGTACCGGGGGTGAAAATTCAATTTCCCCGTTTGTAAGGATCAGATCGCCGCTGAGCGCCTGATCGGGCACATTGGCTTTAAATTCCAGGGTGCCGTCTAAATTTCCTGAAATTCTATGTGTCGTTAGGGCGTCTAATGCTTCCAGCTGCTCTACCTGTATTCCGGTAAGATCAGCATCAATCATAACCTCCCTGACCGGAGATTTTTTTATGATGTTCATACGACCGTTTAACGTTCCACCGTAGCCTTTGCCTTTAAAGGATATATGGGAATTTGCCAAAAACAGTGATAAAATATCCGGAGATATTTTCAGATTTTCAAGATCCGCGATGGTCCGTCCCAGATGATTTACACGAACGTCATAAATCTTTAGCCCTGGTGGAAAAGCGGGTTTTACACGGCTAATTTTCACCGTCAGGTTGGGGTTTGTCTTTCGGATCTGATCCGCCAGGTATTCTTTTACCGTATCCGACGGGAAAAGGTAATAAAAAAAGAACAGCGCCGCACAGATAATGTAAACAGCCCAAGAGAGCCGGTTTTTTAAAATTTGCATTTTTTTTAAACGAATAACGAATATCCAATAACAAATAACGAATAATTTCCAATTGAGCGTTAACTCAACTGTAGATTATTTCAGGTCTCAACGGTCTCAACCTGTAATACGACATTAATAAAGCCCTGTTGCTTTTCTTTTTTTGAGATCGAAACTTTCTTTACCATGACCATATTTTTAGATGTTTCAACACCATACAGGTATGTGGCCAGCTGCTCCAAAGTGATGGCATCCAATTTCATTTCAACCCGTGATATCTTATAGTTGCTGTTTTTTTGGACCGTTTTTGACGGCTTCATATAGCTGATGCGGTCCTTGATTCCGGCTTGGCCGGCGAGCCGGTCCAGAAACGAAAATAGGGTAAATCCTTTTTCCCTTTTGCTAAAGCGGACTTTTGACTCCTGTAATTTTTCCTTCAGGGCTGCATATTCGGCCTGCATGCGTCGCATTTCTTCAAGCTCGACTTTTTTGGTCTTTAGACTTCGTTGCGTCTGCTTTCGATTTTCAAAAAAGGGCGTGACGACAAACTGAACGATGATCAGTAATCCTAAAAGACAGCCGGCTCCGTATATAATATACTTTTCGCGCCGGTTGAGCTTTTTCAGATTGAGGTATTTTTTGCTAAAATCCATGCGATGCGTATTTGCGAACTTTTTATAATTCCACCTTCAACATGAATCGAACTTCATTTCCCGAGCGATCCATGTTGGCCGAGCTGATGGTCACTTTTTCGAAATGCTGAATCTGCTCCAGGCGACTTTTAATATCATCGACAGCGTTGAATGTGTCCGTTGTACCTGAGATTAAAACGTTTTCCGGCTGGATGACCAATCGGGTAAGGTTCACCGTAATACTTTCCGGTATTTTTTCGCTGATGCTGTTTAAAATATCAATCCGGCGAATGTGGGGACCGGTTTCGGCCTGGAATACGGCATTTTTTTTGGTTTCCCGCATCTTGGCCTGCATCTCCTGGTACGGATAACGGATCGTCTTGATCTCCGGGAATGTGGCCTTGAAGATTTGCGTCATCTGGCTGTTGATGCGACGGACCTGTTTGTTTATGGAATAGGTTTCCATCAGGATGTTAAAAAACATCAATGCCAGTACGGCTGCTGCCAGTATGCCGGTTTTTATCAGGGGGCTTTTGTGCTTTGATAAAAATTTTTGGGCGGCAAACTGGCCTTTGTGGAAATTAAGACCATCAAAACCCTCGACCTCCATCAACGCCAATGCCAGGGCGTTATCCATTTGGACCGGAATCCACGATCTTCCGATGTCGCTTTGCACCGGGATGTCCAGGCGATCGGCGATCGAGGCAGCTTTTACCGGTATATCCAGTGTTTTGGTGATTTCGGCAGCCATATAGTCCTCATCCAGTCCGATTCCACTGACAACGACCTCGAGGGGCTCAAAATTGAATCCTGACGATTCCTGAAAGGCCGCCAGCGTTTGCTGGATTTGAGAGCAGAGCCGCTCCGCCCTGGCGGGATTTGCGGTCGGCAACGGAAACGATCGTATCAGCTGCAAACGATCGCCGGCGAGCACAAAAAGGGTGCCATGGGCCTCATCAATTTCGATGAAAAGTTGATCTTCCTCCACATCTGCCTGATTGGCCAGGCACAGAGCGGTGGGTAGACCACTGAGCGTGAGCCTTTCCGGGTCGATTTTAATCGATGCCAGGGCTTCAATGTAGGGCGTCAATTGATTTTTTTCAATAGCAGCGGCAACGAGTTCGGTCTGATCACCGGCAGCCGGCCCATTTAACGTGTGAAAATCAATAACCAGGTCTTCAACCGCACCGGGCAATGTCGGCTCAAGTTCAAACGGGAGAACCATTCTGATTTTCTTGGCATTATTGAAAGGGACCTGTAGATTTCGAAACGTAAAGTGACCCGCAGGAATGGAAACCACGTAGTCACTGCCGGCTAAATCCATTTTTTCGGCAAGGGTTTCCAAAGCGGTCGACAGGCCCATTTCCGGGTCATCGGGCGCGGAAAAGGGCAGATGAAGATAATCTTCGACCCGGTGTTCCCGCAGGCTGCTGTTTAAAAGCACTGCCGTAAGGGACTGATTACGGATATCAATGCCGAGGACTTTTCTGCTCATTCCAGTTCTAATTCCTATTAGATATGATCAAAACTTTAAAATATCTGAAACTATATCAAAAATAGTAGATCGCGTCTCCCGCTAAAGCGGGATTTCACCTCTTGATCTTAATAAATTAATGTGTTCAGCAAACCGCGACGCAAACCGATTCGAAACTCGTGTGTCCGAGCATACACGTTAGTATTCGAGTATTTTGAATCGGTTTAATGCACACCTTAATCTTCATAAAAATAGATGTGTAATCCCGATTCATCGGGGAAACATAGCCCTTGGGCGTTAGATGCATTTTTGAAATAGTTTCTAATCGGTTTGATAGCTTAAAATCTTACAACTCCATTTGCCCGTTTTAGCACTTTTTATACGCTGGACCACCGCCGTGACGGTCAATACGGTGTTGTTCACCTGTGCCTCTGATACAACCCTAAAAAAGTCACTTGCGGTGGTGATCAGTTTTGTGTCCAGATTCAGCCCACTTAGTCCAGCGATGTCTTTATACCACGTTGGACCTGATAAGTCAGGGGCATCTTTCTCCTTGGCGGCTTCCTGGCGCAATTCGAAAAAGGCTTGGGCCAGGTCCACGTTTTCGGACGGCAACAAGGCGACCAGCACTGGAAGTTCAGCGGTGTTTATGTTTATTTTTCCGGGAAATGTGAACGAGGTGCCGGCTCCCGGTGTCATACCGTATACGGTTAAGTAGTTGACAATTCCTGATTTTTCGTTGCTGCCGAAAAATAACTCCGGGGCGATACCCTTGACAAGCAGCAGATCGTGAATGTCGGATATCGGGCCGTTACGACTGCCATATGGGGGGCTCAAATCCTGATAATAGCTTGATTCGGCCCCGCTTAATCCCGTAATCGCTTCATCATCGCCGAAGTCCAGCCAGTCTTTCAATGAATTGACAATCGCTGTCGGCTGGCTATCTTCGGGTGTTTCTTCTTCTGTTTTGAAATAGGTTAAAAAGCGCTCCCAGATAGTACGCTGGGATTCATTGAAATTCCGACTATCGGGATAGGTGACAAGCGCATTAACCTGAAGCCGGCCCATTTCATCGGAAATGGTAACGGCAAGCTTGCCGTCATCAAAGGGAATTTCATCGAGCAATTCATTAATTTTATCTGCATTTGCCCAATCTTCCTGCAATGAATCGATATTCGACTCCGCCCGATCCTTTGCCAGCAGCGCCATGGCGGCATGGATGCCGGAAGATGCCATCTGCGATAGGGTCAGGCGATCGCGTGTAGCGGCTGTCGAAAGAACTGCAAAGCGTGCCCGGCGATTATATTCCAGGGCCGTCGCGATAAGGATGGTTGTTACCGTAATTACCAGCAATAGCGCAATGCCCTGATTATTGCTGATCGTTTTGACCATTCTTAACATTTTCTACTCGGCTCTCTCCCTGGCTATAGGCAAAGACACCATGGTTTCAAAGGTGTGCGATGCCGTTTTGCCGGCTAATTCCAGTTTAACGGCAACGGCCATCGGGGTTGCGTAGCCGAATTCATCCGAATCCGAATCCCAGACGTCGAATTCGGTACCGTCTTTATCATAAAATTTAAACGCCAAGGACTTGACATACTTAGACAAAACCGGATCGTTACCTCTTTCATCAGAAGGCGGATACGGGTAAAGATTATCCGCGCGTTTTAGCACCGGATGCCCGTCATCCTTGGCCTGAACGTAATATACGATTTCGGCAATTCCGTCTCTCCGGCTTTTTCCTAAGCGTACGTGGGATCTGCTGGTGAATCTAATTTCTGCAAATCCCGTGCCACTGATATCTTTGGTTGTTGCAACAAAGCGATATGGATCCGGCGATTGATCAAACTCCGGCGGCTTATAAATCGGGCGCTGTGTAATGTGGATCGATTCAAGGTCAAGCGTCATGCGTTTCATGCAGTTTTTGGCCATTTCGTATATATCCGCGCTTTCGTCTAAAACTTCTGTAGTTGAAAAAACAGAATTAAACGATGCGAGGATGGTCGTCACCACAATGGCCAATATGGCGATCGCCACCAGAACTTCCATCAGGGTAAAGCCAGTCGCCATACGGCAGCCGGCAGCTGGCCGCTGGCTTCTGGTTTCGACTCGAAGACTCGACTGCCTTCGACCTGAGCAGTTCGGCCCTGAGCTCACTGCCGAAGGGCTCAGGCCGAAAGTAGCTCGTCGAGGTCTGCCTTCGACAGGCTCAGGGCCCGAGCATGCCGAGGGGAGCTCGTCGCAGGCTGGCTTCTGCCTAATGGTCGCGGGCTGCTGGATACTCGATACGCTATTCTGTTCTCTGTTTTCTGGCATCTGACCTCTGTCTTCTGACCTCTGCCCTGTGCTTTGCGCCTAATCTCTGGTAAATCGATATGTTCTTAAACGGTATGAAAATTGGTCATTGGCATACAATACAGTAACCTCTATTTGTTTTAAATCCTCGGCGACTTCACCTAGAATTTCAGAAGTTACATCTGCGACCGATGCCCTCCAGCTATAGCCGGGGTATTGCTCTCCGAAATCACCCGAATCTTCCGGAAATGCGTCTGAGGAAAGCGCCACCAGCTCAACCATCTTGCCCTGAGCCAGCATCGGCGCCTGGGTATAGAATCGGGCAGCAGTGTTCATGGTCAGGCTTTGGGAGTGCATTCGATATACGCTGACCAATACGATGGACATAACTGCAAGGGCGACCATGACCTCAAGCAGCGTGAAACCATTTGAGATGCCGAAAAATCTGGGCCGGGCGCTGAAATATCGATGGAATATATTCTGCATTAAGTGTGCACTTTATCATACATTTTTCATTTCTAACATTATACAAAATTTGACACTAAATATACAGTATTTTTTTTTAATAAGGGGATTTTTTTGCGCTTGAAATTCAGGATAAATTCGAAAGTCGTTTGAAAGAAAATATCAGTTTTCAAAACTGGCATATGTCTCGTAGCGCGTTACATCGGTAAGAAAAGGCTCTATCAGATACGATACATATTTTGCGCCGTCCTGCAGGTGAATGAGGACCTGATCGGAATGGCCGTCTTTATAAAACGTAATATCGGTCTGACCCGAATCTATTTTACCGCGAATCGGGTATTCAATATCAGCGATCTGTAAACCGCTCGGAAGCGGGTCGGCATTCAAGGCTGCACTTTCAAGCGCTTCGGTCGACATGGATTCATCGGTTTGCCAATAACGCTCCGTGTCAAGATCGATATGTAATGTATGTTGTTTCTGATCGCGGATAGCCGCCTCTTTTAATTGCTGAATTTTACCGATAATCCACCTGGAGCCTGTTTTGGTCTCATCTAAGAATAAGGTGCTGTGGAAACGGGGAACCGTAAGCACAAGCATGATACTCAACAAAGATATGACCACAATCAGCTCCAGCAGGGTAAAACCATCTGGTTGTCCGTTGTCCGTTGTTCGTTGTCCGTTGTAGCCCACTGATTTTTTGTGGATTTTGAACATTAGTGTCGCCAAAAAAACAGCTTCGATTCATAAATGGAAACATCTTTTATCAGCAAACTATTCGATATCCCAGTTATTTATATCCCTATCATCCTCCTCTTCGCCGCCGGGGACACCATCTTTTCCGTAGGAAATTAAATCAAAATCGCTATGCACGCCCGGAGAAATATATACAAAGTCATTTCCCCAGGGATCTTTTGAGATCTTGCGCTTTTCAAGATACCCGCCTTCGCGCCATTTTTTCGGTATGACGCCGGTTTCGGGTTTTTCAATCAACGCTGTAAGCCCCTGTTCCGTTGATGGATATACGCCATTATCAAGCTTATACATTTTTAAAGCCGTTTCAAATGTGGCGATATCCATTTTGGCTTTAACCCGTTTTGCTTTTTCCGGTTCCCCCATTATTTTGGGGCCGATGTAAAGGGCCAGAATGCCGAGTATGATGACAACAACCATCAACTCAATCAAGGTGAATCCCCGGTTGTTATTTCCTA
>JASFTL010000136.1:0-8813 GCA_050053555.1 Desulfobacterales bacterium | reverse complement strand
ACCTTTTTCCCTCACCGGCGGCCTCTGGCTCATGTACATTCTGGGCTACAACATGAGTGTCGCAGTAGGCGTCGGGTTCATTGCTTTGGCCGGTGTTGCGGCGGAAACGGGTGTCGTCATGTTAATTTATCTGGATATCTCATATCGGAAATTTAAGGCAACGCATGGTGCTAAATTCAACCGCGGACACCTTAAAGAAGCGATTGAGGAAGGTGCCGCCTTGCGCGTTAGACCCAAGATGATGACGGTGGTGGCCATTATGGCCGGACTCATGCCGATCATGTGGAGTCACGGCACCGGATCCCAGGTGATGAAACGCATCGCCGCGCCCATGGTGGGCGGCATGGTCAGTGCAACTATCCTGACCTTGATTGTGGTACCTGCAATCTACGGTCTGTGGAAAGGATATAAATTGCCCGATGAACCTCGGCCTCGAAAGAAATAATTATGTTCCGGCTAAAAAGCATCCAACAGCGCCTTACCATTTTTATGCTTCTGCCGGTGGCTCTGTTATTAATCGGCATGGGCGTTTTTGGCTACTCGTATGCCCGAAAGAGTCTCTTCAATGAGTGGCGGGAGGCTGCCATCCTTAAGCTTCAACGCGCGGCGCATAGCGTGGACATGCGTTTAAGCAACACCAGAGAATGGATCTATATGTTTCAGCGGGCCGGGCAGGATAAGTATCATCATATTCAACATGAATGGATTCTTGAACAGCTTGAAAGACTCGACGGGGTTGTACGGGCTGATTTAATACCAGAAAAAAAAATGTCACCGGCCACGGACTCCAGCGAAGCCGGCCATCACACCAACCGGTCCCGCAGCAGCAGCATGCAAGAGGCGATGCCGGACATGACAAGCTCTCATGGCGCTCATATAGCAGCGATTACGTCACCCCGTTACGATGATATTGTAAAAAATAAAACGGTATCTCTGGTTTCAAAATTAATCGATTCAACCGGCCGGCCCATCGGTCGGCTGGAGGTAGTGCTCAATTTTGATGATCTGGTGGATAATGTTGTTGCCGCAGGCTGGTGGGAAAGCAGCAAGGCGTTTTTAGTGGATGATTCCGGCAAGATACTTACGAGTACACTGACTGAACATCGCCAGAGATTGGCTGAAAATGATGATCCGCTGGAGCAAAGAACACTGTATGGCATCATGTCCATGTCGTATGGCACTTACCTGGGAAAAGGGCTGATTCCCACTGAAGTGAGCGGCTTTTATAAGCTGCGACAAGCACCCTGGAGCCTGGTAATGATTGCTCCCGGCAGCGAAATCCTGGCACCTATTGTGCGATTACGATCCTATTATTTTATCAGTGGCGCGGCATTTATCACTTTAATACTCATATTGATCCGGCTGGTGACCGGAAGAATGGCGTCATCGATTAAGGAGGTCTCACAGGCAGCCAGTAAGATTGCCCGTAGCGAGTTCAACAGCCAACTGCTGCCTGTAAAAACGCAAGATGAAGTCGGTGAACTGACTCGCAGCTTTAACACTATGCTGCAGCAGCTGGAAGAGCGCCTGCGGTTAAAAGAATCATTGAGCCTGGCAATGGAAGTTCAACAGAATTTGCTGCCACAAAAACAAATCAAAATTGAAGGGCTGGATATTGCGGGCAAATGCATTTACTGCGATGAAACCGGGGGCGATTATTTTGATTTTCTGCGCTTTCACGAGCTTGGCGATGGTCGAATCGGTATCGCCGTTGGGGATGTGGTGGGACATGGAATTGCAGCAGCCCTGTTGATGACCACCGCCCGGGCCTTATTACGCTGTCGAGCATCACAACCGGGCGGCCTTTCCGAAATGATTAACGATGTAAACCGCATTTTATGTCTTGACACTTCTGAAAGCGGGAGTTTTATGACCCTTTTTTTTATGTTGATTGATCCACACAAAAGACAACTGCAGTGGATTCGAGCGGGGCATGATCCGGCCATTGTTTATAATTCTTCAAGCGATTCATTCGACGAGCTGAAGGGCAAGGGAACCGCCATCGGCATTGATGGCCAATGGTCATTTCAGGATTATCATTCTAATTGGGAAAGCGGGCAGATTATGCTGATTGGAACCGATGGCATATGGGAGACACGCAACAGCCTTGATGAAAAATTTGGCAAAGAAAGAGTTCAGGAAATCATCCGTCAGAATCAAAAATCTTCTGCCCAGGATATTTTACAAGCCATAACCGACCGACTTGCCACCTTTCGGCAGAATAAAGCGCCGCATGATGATATAACCCTGGTTGTCATTAAATTTGTAGACTAGCGAAAACCCCTGCATACGTTCAGTCCTTCTGTAAGCCAAACCGCACTTACCTGGAAACAACCTTGAGTTCTTCATTAAATACATGGGGTTTGGAATAGGTGCGATTGTTTTTATCTCGTGTTTCCAGGGAAATTTTTAATTCAAAACGATCACCTTTTGCATTGATCAATTGAGCCACGTCACCGGGAATGAATACATATCCCATATGGGAAGGCAGTATAATGGAAAAGTAAGCCACATTTTCATCGCTTTTATAAATTTCAATTGCTGCTCTCGCCCGGGTCTTGGTTTTCTGCGCCAGGAATCCCATATCCTCAGGCACATCCCAGGTCCAGATTAAGTTGCCGTGCGGATCCTTTTGTAACCTCACAGAGCGTTGATCCACAAAGGGCAAATCAATTCGCCTGTTAAAAACATATTCGCGTTCAGTCGTTTTTCCATCAGCTGTTTTTATGGATAGTCGATACTTACCGGGGATCAATTCTTCTAAAATATCCACATGAAACCAGCTGTCGAACTGCCATTTTTTGTCGTAGCGCCATTGACTGTTTTTGGAATCATATGAACCGTAAATTTCATTGACTTTGCCGAAGCGGTGAGGTGCGAGTTTCACTTCTTTTCCTTGTGGATTATACAGCTTCACTTCACTGACCGTAGAATCACTGGTTAGATAGCTTAATCGATCATCGATTAAGCCGAATCCAAGGCGATTTACACGTCCTCCTTCACCGTAAGCACGGTGCTGCACATACAGCCAGGCAATTTCTGCTGAATAGGCGTTGATGGCAGCCAACAAAGAAAAGCAAACAACAACAAGCAATATTTTCTTCATTTTTTATCGCTCCTTTATCTCAATGGATACAAAAAAATCCAGCGAGGCGTTTTGTTAAGTTTACGGTTTATTCCGTTTTAACCATCGTCCGTTCGATTTTCCGTGCACAACGGAATCCGACTTCTTCGAATGCTTCCCAGGGCTGTCGCTTCACCCCAAGCGGCATGATCATGTAATCCGTTGGATTCAACGGTTCTTCGGATAAGGCAGACCTCCTTGCCAGACTCCACTCGGCAAACCCCTTATTCATCGCGCGAATACCATATCTATTTTTCCGATAAGCAGATACTGGAGACAATCGATTTGCCAAATCTTCTGATGCGGGCGCATCAGATTTCTTTTCACCTTCCATCATCATGGCGTGCATGTTTTGCATATCCCGCATATCATTGGATGTCATATCATATGGTCTGTTTTGCACTTCTGCTTTTTCGTCTCTGGCAACTGCATACAGCCATTCCTCAAAAGTGGGCAGACGTCGATTATAAAACCGGGCATAAGCGGCAGCGCCGGCAGCCGTCACCCGGAGCGCGGGAAAGGAAGCATAGGCCGCCTTGCTGACATGAAACTCACCCTTCCGAAAGACAATCGGATTGTACCCCCCAAATATTTCGCCCAGAAGTAACCAGATTTCCTCGTCTTTGCCTACCACTCCCCTTGCTATCGTGAGCGTGGAAAGATTTTGGTTCAGAAATTGGACGAATTGGTGGTTTGTCACCGGTGCTTCATCCATGTAAAATGAATTCACTCTTCGCACTCTTTCAGTGCCTTGAGCCAGATTTTCCGGTAGAGCAACTTCTCCGGCGGGAATAAATTGAAGGGTGGCACCGTCTTCGGTCAATATGACCGGTTCAGAAGCGCTTTTGGCTGTTGCTACTTTTGCTGTAATTTCGGGTCGTTCAGGTGCCGGCAGATTATCGGTACGGACCGGCGGCCCTTGCTCGCTGACATCTAATTTTTCGGCTTTGTCGAACACATGCCATAAAGTCATTGCGGCAACCGAACCCACCGCCAATGCGATGCCCAACCAGATCCATTTCGGTTGGTGCAGGGATGAAATCGGTTTTGGTTTTTGCGAGAGTTCAACTGGCGTTTCTTTTTTTGGACCGGCAATGGCTCCCAATAACGCATCGTGTAATTGATCTACCGAATTAAAGCGCTCATCTTTATTTTCAGCCGTTGCTTTGCAAATGATCGCATCCAATTTTTGGAAAAAAGATGTGTCGGGACTGGCCAGAACCGCGGTTTTAAATGGAAGGACTTTTTCATTGATTTTGCCGTCAATGGCTTCATACAAAATTTTACCCAGTGAATAGATATCGGCGCGCTGATCGACTTTTCGGAAATCGAGAAAATGCTCCGGCGACATGTAGTGAGCGGTACCTTTTATGTCCATTGACTGGGTGACGGGTTTTAAGCGGCTGGAACGTGCCAGCCCGAAGTCGGCGATTTTTGGGGTTTTTCCGTCCATCAGAACATTTTCAGGCTTCAGGTCACGGTGGACCATATCCAGGGCATGGATGGCGTTGACACCTTTGAGCAACGGAAAGTAGTAATTCTCCAACCATTCTTTAGCCAAATCTTGTTCGGGATAAAAGCCTTCTTCCGACATGGTAAAGCGCAGCGTATCTCCCGGAATATATTCCATGACGATAAATTCAACCGGATAGCCATTCCCGTTTTTCTTGATCTCCATCGAACCGTTATCAAATACCTGCAAGACATTGGGATGCCGGATGCTGGCCATGGCATGGACCTCGCGGCGAAAGCGCTGCAGGGCGATATCGATTTCTTCATCATCCTCAAGCGTGGATTTCAGCCAGTCCTGTGATACCACTTTAACGGCTACGTCCCGCTGCAGATTCAACTGGTGGGCGCGATAAACCTCTCCGAAGGCGCCTTTGCCGATAAATTCCAGAATGACCCACTTGTCCTGGATGATGTTTCCGGGGGAAAATATTTTGCCCTGGCCGGTGCTCATATTCAAATAAACTCCTTATAACACGTCAGCATTCCGGGAAATTATTTTTACAGCCGAGCTTACTTATCACAAGCTTTCCCGGATAAACTTTGAATATACTTCAGCAAAATACATGCCTAAGTATCCGGTTACCTCCAACATCTTGTAACCACTCGAAAAAAAACAATGTGCCGCTATTGATGCAAGCAAGTGTATATTTTTTATCCATTCAAATTCAGTTGTTTCCGTACAACTGCGAATTTTTTTGCCGGTTAAACCCGCTTCAGGAAAATAGAATAAATCCTTACCGGCGATCGATGATGCCTTCATTTGAATATGATAAGTTATTTTAAATTGTTATAATTATATTACAATTATCAATACCTTTGGCATGCGCATTGCTCTTAGAAGAAGTAGTCATTCGGCAAACCGATCCTCTTGGTGACATATCAATTGATGAAGCGGCTGCGGTGTAACCTGCAGCGGATACGATTCTAAATAGAAAAGATCATCATGAACCCTGGGTATCTAATTTTCCGAAAGGGATTTATCATGATTTATAAATCAATTCGAATTTTCGGACTCTTATTTATTCTGACATCCGTTATCATAAGCGTAAATGAGGTCGGCGCCGGAGATGAACGCCAAATGGACGGTTGGGGAGTTGATGATCCTTATCACAATTATTACCGTATCGCTAAATTTGAAAAGCTTAAAGCCAAAGTTGTGAGAATCAAAGAAGTTATACCCATGCCGGGGATGGCACCGGGTGTTGCGATGGATGTTAAAGCTGATGGCGATATCCTTGAAGTTCAAATCTGCCCCACCTGGTTCGCCCGGCCGGATGAAATCGGAATCAAGAAAGGAGATCGGGTTAGTCTGAGAGGTGTTCGAGCGAATATTAACGAAAAAGACGTCTTTATGGCTTCTAAAATAAAAAAGGAAAACTATTTTGAGTTCAAAGTCCGCTTCACAAAAGACGGTATACCGTTCTGGACAATGACGCCGGAAGAGCTTTTTAGGAAAAATAAAAAAGAACAGCGCGAGGGGAATGATCGGTAAAATTTCAAATCCAGCGCAACAAAAATACGGATATCAAACAATTTTTTCGCTAAGTTAAATATCGAGTCTCAAATACCAATACGACACAGAAGCAGAGAATGTGATTCAGTATGTCAGTTTTTCATTTCCTTCACAACATTTTTTTAAAATCCAACGGGCTCAGAAAAGGCGCAATCGTTCGCCCGTTAAAAGATCAAATAAAAACCTGGCGCCGGGCCGATCGGTTGATGGGATGGGGTATCGATAATAATGAATTTGAGAAGCTTGCAGTAGTATTGCCGCCGTCTTTGACGGATGACGATCGAAGGCAGGGATTTATCGGTTCTGTCCTTTTTTATGGATTTGGTGATGACGGCCATGGTAATTCAGATGCAGTCTTATCAGGCCAGCTGGCCTGGGAATATATACGAAAGTATAACAAAGGCAAAACCTGGCAGTGCGAATACGTTGACTTTAATAAACCGCAGGACATTCGCCTGCGTCCAGAGGCTCCGGACCGGCCGAAAGGATTTTATATTGCCAAGATCACATCCGGGGAAAGATGTACAGCCATGACAGTCTCTCAGTTTCGCAAAACGTTAACAACCAATACCGGCTGGGGTCCTGAGGGCTTTCAGTTTCTGTGCATTACGCATTCTCATTTTGCAGTTCTGATGAACGAACGCAGAATGCCTTTCATGGCGCTGGCCGATTATGATGTGGCGCCCCATGGGTTTAATGATTTTTTCGATGCGCCCCAACTTTTTTGCAGCAATAAAAGATTAGGTTTAGGTGTCGGGAATGTGGATCGCAATTATCCCCTCTTTGGCGTTCCTACCCTACGATTTGCGCAATGATATTCGCCCGCCCATGAGACCCGGCCGCATATTTATACCGTTTGTCAAAAATATGTTCCGAAAAAAGGATGCGGCATAAGTGGTTACGCAATCAAGATAATGGTATCTTCATTGGGCTGCATCATTCAGTTTATGGTAATAACGACCTTGGCGCTTTTGTCGCCACCTTCAACGGTCAGACGGTAACTTCCGGGCGGTGCGCCGGCCGGTATTTTCAGCACCTGGGTGAAATCGTCGCTGCTGATCGGAAATTTTCCCAATTCATACGTTCCGGTCATCCCTGTCAGGCGGAAGGTGGCCGTCTGGGTGCCGACCAATCCATTGACCGTTACCTCCAATTCGGCGCCTGATTTGACGGTAAGAGATGCCGGGACGATGCGTGTTCCTTCGCCGTGACTCCATGCCGCGGCGGCTCCAAATAAAACCAAAGAAAAAATCACCATCGCAGACAAAGTCGCTTTTCCATTTGTATTTTGCATAAGATAGACTCCTTTCGATGATTAGAGATGTTGCATGGTAGGTGAAAAATAAGTAATGATCAGCAAAGCCAGCCAGGATATGAGACCGATGACAACAATGATATTAACCGTTCGGAGCAGCTTTTTTTCGTCGCCGATGGTTAAACCCAGTATGGGGATCAGAATCAGGCCGATTGACAGGACAACCGACCCCAGTAGAATTCCGCTGATTCCAATTAGAGACTCCAGCGGGTAAAAGATCCAGAACAACCAGGGCGGTTTGGTCATTTCGACTCCGGGCTTCGGTTTTTCCAGCATGCCGGGTGGAAATGCAAAAGCCAAAACAACCAGCACCACGATCAAAATGGAGCTGAAGATCAACAGCAATCGAATATGATGCGTAAATTTCGTGCCCTGGGCCAGGCTGGCCTGATAGTCTTCATCGCTTTGATAGGGTTTGGGGGCGATACCGAAGTGCTTGACATAAAGCAGATGAACCACAACTAATACGATGAGCAGGGCTGGAAAAATGCCCACATGCAGGCCATAAATCCGGGCCAGCATGGAGGTGGAAAGGGTAAAGTCTTCCTGAAATACTGCCCCCAGCGGACCGAGCAATTTGTTGACCGCCAGGAAATGGGCCAGTGCTTCGTAACCTTCCTGGTCCCATTTCAGAACGGTGCCGGTGAAAAAGAGTTGAAAACTGGTGAACATTAAGAGCAGACCTGCAGCATAGGTTGCCACTCTGGGCGGACGGTAGGCGCCGGTAAAAAATATACGCAGCATGTGCACGATTAGCAGAAAAAATCCAATGTTGGCACTCCAATGATGAAGTGCTCTGATCCAACCCAGTCCGGGCGTGCTGGCGATATAATTGACGCTGGCATGAGCGACCGCCGGCGTCGGGTTGTAAAACTGAGTCAGAACAGCACCGGTTACCAGTGTGATCACAAAGCTGGTTAAGGTTAAGCCGCCCAGCGAATACCAGAACGTATTGGCGTGTTTGGGGACCGGATATTCAAGCGCCTTAAGTCCCAGAGCCTCCCACAACGTTCTTTTTGATGGCATGACAATCTCCTTTGCGGATAGACGTTGTATTCGAAGAAATGAATTTGAATAATACATCAGCACGATAAAAGTCTTCTTCCAAGGTATATTCGTCTGAGAAGCGTGTCAACAAAAACTACCACTATGTAGCACTTTTCGAAGCAATACTTAATTTCTTTTCGGATGATCGATTCGAAATTCGACCATGTGTCAGTTGAATCCAAATTTAAAATAGATTATTCTGCATTTTGAAATTGACGCCGAATCCTGAATATTATATACTACTAAGTGGTATGAAATATGAACAACGCACATACAACCCGTTTTGGCGCACGGTGATCTGT
>JASFTL010000135.1:0-8856 GCA_050053555.1 Desulfobacterales bacterium | reverse complement strand
TATTCATCAGCCGTGGCCAGCTAAAATGCGGAATCAACCTTGCCACCAAGGTAAGCATCACAAAGCTTCTCATCACATAGCAGGCCTTCACAGGTATCAGCCATGACAATTTCACCGGTTTCCATGACATAACCCCGGTTTGCCACCTGCAGGGCTTTGAGTGCGTTTTGCTCCACCAGCAGAATGGTCATGCCGGAACGGTGCAAATCGGCGATAATTGAAAAGATTTCTTTGATCAGAATGGGTGAAAGGCCCAGGGAAGGTTCGTCCATCATGAGAATTTTCGGTCGCGCTAAGATAGCGCGTCCAATGGCCAGCATTTGCTGTTCGCCGCCTGAGAGCACATCAGCCGATAAGTTTCTCCGTTTTGCAAGCAGCGGAAAGCGTTCAAAGACCTGTTCGACGTCGTTTTTGATTTCGGTTCGATCCGCCCGGCAATAGGTGCCCATTAGCAGGTTCTCATAAACCGTCATTCTGCGCAGGATGTTGCGCCCTTCCGGCACGAGCACCAGCCCCTTTTTCACCCGCGCTGAAGGTGATTTGCGATGCACGGCTTCCCCCTCGTAATCAATGGAACCGGAGCTGGCTTGAATCAAACCGCAAATCGTCTTCAAAAGCGTCGACTTGCCCGCACCGTTTGCGCCGATCAGCGTAATGATCTCGCCTTCTTCAATCTCAAGAGACACGCCTTTTAAAACTTTGATTTTTCCGTAACCGGCCTCAAGATTTGATATCTTAAGCACCTATTCCTCCTTCCCGAGATAGGCTTCCTTAACTTTCTCATCCTGCTGAATGGCCTCTGGCGTTCCTTCGGTTATTTTAATGCCGAAATTCAGAACAAAAATATATTCACAAATCTTCATGACAAAGTCCATATCGTGGTCAATCACCAGAATTGCCATATCCTGTTTTTGGGCATGTATCTTGGCGATAATATGGAGCAGGTCCTCGGTTTCGCGTATATTCATCCCGGCCGCCGGTTCATCGAGCAGCAGTAATTTGGGCCGGGTAGCCAGCGCTCTGGCAATTTCCACCTTGCGCTGGCGTCCGTATGGAAGCGTTACGGCTTTGCGCTGCCGGACTGCCCATAAATCAAGCAAGGTGAGTATTTCTTGTGCCTCAGCTTTTAGTTCCGTCCCGCGCTGTCTGTCCGGCAGTAAACGTTTTCCATTAGCGGCGCGTGTTAAAAAACTTTGGGCGATCAGAAGGTGCTCCCAGGTGGTCAGATTCGGAAAAAGCCGGATCGTCTGAAAGGTACGCGCAACGCCCAATCTTGTAATCCGGTGGGGCTTGGCTGAAGTGATTTCTCGATCGCCTAAATAGATCGCGCCGCCCTCAGAGGGGTAGACTCCAGTGATTAAATTGAAGACTGTGGTTTTGCCGGCACCGTTCGGACCGATGAGACCACAGATTTGCCCGGGAAAGACCCGCATATTCAGGCGGTCGACTGCTGTCAGCCCTCCGAAATTTTTATCCACTTCTCTTAAACTCAAAATGGGTGTTGGGCTCAAGGTTTAGCCTCCTTTAGCGATGGCCGCCAAAAGTCCAAACGCAACATATCTCGGGTTAAAATCCCTGATGGTCTGATGATCATCAGAACAATGATGACCAATCCAAAAAACGCTCCGCGCCAATCATGTAAAACTCGGGTAAATTCGGGCAGCAACGTAAAAATGCTGGCGCCCATGACACCGCCCCAATATGTCAACATGCCGCCCATGATCACAAACAGCACCATGTAAATCGACTTCCAAACATTAAAAAATTCCGGTTCAATATAAAGGTAATAATGCGCAAACAATCCACCGGCTACGCCGGCAATAAATGCCCCCAGGCCAAAAGCCCCGATCTTTAAACGAACAATGTTAATCCCCATAAGTTCGCTGACCGTTTCGTCATCATGGATGGCCAGCATGGTCAGGCCCAGCCGCGAGCGTGAAAGGAAATGAAGAAAGATTAAGAAAAATATGACCCACCCCCAGATCCAAAAGACCGAGATCGGATCGCTGCCGATCCCTCGAAAACCATAGGCCCCGCCGGTTAGAGGCTCAAGAAAATTCATAAAAAAATTCCTTACAATTTCACCGAAAGCCAAGGTCGCCATTGCCAGAAAAATACCTTTAAGCCTGAGGGCCGGAAATCCCACCAGCAGACCAATGAATCCGGCAACGATGCCGGCTGCGATTAACGCCACAAACAGCGGAATATGGAGGTGAACGGTCAGCATTGCTGAAATGTAGGCACCGATGGCCATAAATCCGGCATTGCCGATGGAAAGTTGGCCGGTGACCATGGGGCAATAAACACTCAGGGCCAGCAAAACGTTAATTCCCAGGGCTGAAATTAAATCCAGATGATAAATGCTCACGCTTAAATCCTTTCTCTTTCCGTCTGGAGCATTCCAAGAATTCCCTGAGGCCGGATGACCAGGGCCAAAAATAATACACCATAAACCGCGAAATCCTTGGCAGTGGCACCAAGATATCCCACGCTGAACACTTCAATGATACCGATCAGCATGCCACCGACGATGGCACCCCTTATATTTCCCATGCCGCCTACAATCATGGCGGCAATGCCTTTGATTCCCGGCTCCATGCCCATAAAGGGTGATACGATTGAAAAACTCAACCCAAACAGGATCCCGCTGGCCCCGGCCAAGGCACCGGAGGCAAAAAAAGCGGCCGGGATGATCAGATTTGAATCAACACCCAAGATACTGGCTGTATCAATGTTTTCGGCCACCGCCCGCATGCCGCGGCCGAGCCGTGTTCGCTGAATAAAAAGATCCAAGCCGATCATTATAATCACCGCAGCCGCAAGGATAATGAGTTCAGTAGATGAAATCAGGACCTGTCCGATATGAAAATCCACGGGCTCGATCCACTGGGGGAACTGGGACCGCTCAGATCCCCAGATATTTTCCGCTGTGCTTCCAATTAAAATCGAAAAACCCATGGTGCTGAGCAATGGAACCAATGGGGGGGCATTGCGCAACGGTCTAAAAGAAAAGCGTTCGATAATTAAACAGCCGCATCCGGTACAGATCATCGCCAGGGGAAAGGCAACGTAAAGCGACATTCCAAAATTAACAAAGGTCAGCCCGATAATGGCCCCCAACATGAAAAGCTCACCGATGGCAAAATTGAGCATATTTAAGACTCCCATCAGCAAGGTAAACGAGATGGCGATCAACGCATACGTACTGCCCAGCATAATGCCGTTAAATAGCTGCTGTAAAAACAACGTTTTTCCTTTCAGTTATAGAAACCGACTAGAACCTATCTCAAAAATAGTAGATCACACTCAAGAGCAAGGCACCGGCCGACGAAAAAGCGCAGCATACATGATAGTATGTGAGCATTTTGAGGAGGTCAGTAACACAGCTATTGAGTGTTAGATGCATTTTTAAGATGGGTTCTAATTTGATGACTGCTTACCCCAGTTCTGGGTTTCGGGCGGCATCTCAATCTCATCGGGCAGCGGCAGCCGTTTCCACCGATGGAGTTTGCCGTAAAAAATCAGCGAGATCCAGTAAAGAACCCGGCGGGCAACCACCGAACGAGCCGCGCCGTACATGCTGACGCGATGGACAAACGTTCGCGGTTTATTCCAGGGACACACCTTTAAACACAGTGTGCAACCAAAGGTATTACCGCCCGTAACCCAGAATCCGAAGCATTTGGTATAGTCCTGGGGCCACTTACGGTATCCTCTGACCACGGTCTTCTCAGCCGCCAACGCCTGGGCCGGACAGTTGATTTCGCATAATCGACAGCTTTCGCAAAAATCCTGCACCCCGATATCAATTGGTTTGTCAGCGATCAATTCAAGGTCGGTTGTCACTGTTGCCAACCTTACCCGAGGGCCGTATTTTTCGGTTATAACGTAGTTATGCCGCCCTTGTTCACCGAGGCCGGCGTCGACGGCATGCGGAACCTGCAAAATCTGCTCATTGCGCACATGATGGGCTTTGGCGGAATAGCCCAGCTGCCGAATGTAAGCCGCCACCGCACAGGCAATCTGTGCCAGCTCATAATAGGTCTTGCCGATTTCCCCCAGACTTTCGTCATTCTTTGGGGAAAGCGTGTTCTGAATACGATGGAAATTCATTTCGCGGCCGAAAACAATGGCATATTTATGCTTCACATCCACCGGGGTGGTCACCGCGGGCCCGGTTCCCAGTTTTGATTCCTCATAGGAAAAGGTTTCACTGTAGCAAAAATCCTGCCGGACTTTGGTAATGCCCACCAGATCGGCACCACAATAGCGGGCGGTTCGTTTGATTTCTTTCGTGATCTCCTCGGCAGAAAAGCCCTCCTGCTTTTGCGGGTTGACTTTACCATCCGCATGCGGCCGCAGCCCCATTACAAGCGTCCAATAAATGCCTCCGAAAGGATCACGGCTTTGAAGGGCCCACCTTTGTTTGCTGACTTCCGGACCGTATCCGCCCACATGGGCTATATTAAAAGCCGTATCCTTCTGGTTGAACCGTTCCGGTTCGCCTTCGCGCATTCCCTCAGTTCCTTTGAGGGCCTCTAGGCGGCGGCCGAGCGGAACGAACATTGCAAGCGTAAAAAGGACCATCAGGCCTGCAACAATACCCTGAAGAGTTTCCATCAGGGTCCCCTCCAACAGGCCGCTAACCTGAGCCTGCGCATATAAAAACAAAAAGACCACCATGCCAAATGCACAGATCAGACCACGGGTGCCGGCTTTGGGTTCTTTCTCCCAAAAGGCACTCATGGCAAACCAGAACGTAAAAATAGTATAGACACTAATTACCGTAAAAAGAACGTAGAACATAAAAACACCTTAATGAATTTAAAAGTGTTCCCGCAAAGTCAATTGCGGGAACGCAACAGGCTTTATTCAACCAAGACCCATTCACCGCCCTGGGCCTTGACCACATAAACGTCTCTGACAGCATCGCCCTTATCATTGAATCGGATTTTGCTCGCCAGTCCCGGAAAGTCTCTCAGATCGGTCAATCCTTTCATAATCAGCTCACGATCCCGGGCCAGGTCTTCGGGCTTGTTGGTGATGCCGTTTTGTTTGATGACATGGGCTAACATGTAAATGGCATCGTAAACATTGACATCAAACTGCAACGGTTCAGGCGGGTCGATGCCCTTGGCTTTGGCTCTTTTGATAAACTCTTTAGTAAACTTCTGCACCTTGGGCTTTTCCATCCAGTAATAAAATTCCGAAGATGTAAAGACACCTTCGGCCGCTTTGCCGCCTTTGCGTGGAAATTGCAGACTCATCAAGGGATTGCCTCCCACCATCGGCTGATTGACGCCCTGACGCCGTGCCTCTTTGATAAAAGTGACACCGTCCATGTAAACACCGCCGAACACCAGGCCGTCGAATTGCATACTTTTAAGCTTCGTCACCTGCGGCCGCATGTCGAAATCACCGGTCGTATAGGTCACGTAATTGCCTTCGTTCACAATCTGAAGCCCCAGTTTCTTGCTGACCCCCGGCAGAACCATGGTGCCTAATGCACGACTGACGGCATCCTTGGCATCATGGACGATGGCCACGGTTTTGATATTATGGACTTCCTTCCATTTTTTGATGGCCGGCAGAGCCAATCTGAGCTCATCAATTTTATTGCGAAAGGCATAGGGCCACTTGGCAGCGACTCCCGGCTTGGAAGAGGCCTGGGAAATCATGACAACGCCGATGCGGTTGCCTACCGGAAAAGCCACCTCGCACTCGGAGCTGGAAAACGGGCCTAAAATCGCCAGAACCTTGTCATCGGTGGCCAATTTCCGCACCAAACGGGTGGCTTCGGCCGGTTTGCTGGCCGTATCGTAGATGATGGTTTCCAGCGGCATTCCATTAACGCCGCCGGCAGCATTGATTTCTTCGATCGCCATTTCGACAGCCACAATATTTTTCTTACACCAGTCGCTCCACATGCCTTGAAGTCCGTAAGCAACGCCGATTTTAATCGGTTGCGCAGCATGGGCGGTTGCTAGAGGAATGACCAGCATCATTAAGATCACAAAGGCAGTCCTTAACAATGCTTTACCTTTATTTTCTTTTTTTAATACTGACATAATCCCACCTCCTTGGTTTGCATCGCGAACGATGCGGATTTATTGGTTGGGTTGTTTATTCTAAAGTTTCATAAAAGTGGATTTCGACAAGCAAACAGCCTTCTTCACTGCGAAAAGGCCCATGGGGGGTGTGCGGCGGCCGGCAGGCATAGGTGTATGGCTGAAATACTTCGTCCCCCACTGTCAAGGTTCCTGAAACCAGAAATACTTCTTCCCAATAGTCATGTTCAAACGGTTTTGTGGTGAACGCTCCCGGCTGAAAACGCAGCAGGCGGGTTCGGGAGCCCCTTTTGTTATCCTCGTCCAGCGATCCGGCCAGAATCTTTTGCTCAATACCATCCGGATATCCGGCCGGGGTTTCCCAACCGGATGAAATGTCCAATGTAAAAAATTCCAAATGTTCTTTAATCATGCTCAACCCTTTCTGTTGCATTTAAGGCTTTATTTGATTTAGCTTAAGACCCGGTCCTCCAGGACGCCGAAGTCCTGCCGGACAGCGTCCACCATCCCCGGATCAATTTCAGCAGAGACCAATTCCTCTTGTTCGCCGCCCTGTGCAACGATTTGACCCTGTGGATCAACGATCATACTATTTCCGGCATATTGCTTGCCTCCATTATAGCCGGCAGCATTACAGGAGATGAGGAAAGCAAGGTTTTCATGAGCCCGGGCCCGATTAAAGAGTTTCCAGGCCTCCAAACGAACATGCGGCCAGGCCGAGGCAATTAAAAAGAACTTGGCCCCTTGATCCACCATACGGCGAAAAAGTTCAGGAAAGCGTAAGTCATAACAAGTCGAAAACCCGCAGCCCCCCCAAGGCGTATCGGTCACCACAACTTCCTGCCCCGGGGTCAGGATCCGGGTTTCTTCCGATTGATAGCCAAACAAGTGGATTTTGCGATAACAGGCAGCAATTTCCCCCGCGGGATTGATAAAAATACTGGTGTTATAAAAATGCGGGTCCTGGTTTTCGACCAGGCTGCCCATCAAAATATGCGTTTTGTGGATCCGGGCTTTTTGTTTGAAAGCGGTGACGGTTGGACCCTCTAATGATTCGCTATCATCGCGGTATCGGTCGAATGAGAAAAAACCACACGGCCAAATTTCAGGAAGCAGAATAAGATCACTTTCAAAAGCCTGATCTACCAAATTAAGGGCATGTGCAACCGTTTCATCTTTCGGCCGATCTTTCATTCCCAGCTGAATGCTTGTGATTCTCAATTTTCATCTCTCCTGAACTCGATGAACACCGTCGCAAATGCTCACCTTTTTCGTTTTGTCTTTCTATAAATTTTCGAGCAAGGACTTCTCGGTTGCATCAAGGTGATATTTTATCGCTCGAACTGCCGCCGTTTTGTCCTTTTGGTGAAGTGCCTCGAGAATATCTTGATGTTCCTGAATAACCTCCTTAACTCTGCCGGGGCTCGCCAGCGCTTTTTGCCCTAATATGGATATAAAATCTCTGATATTTCCCATAATCGAGGCCAGCAAGCTATTCTCATAACGATAGATCAGATTCATATGAAAAGACTTATCCGCTTCCAGAAAATTGTAGGATCCTGCCGTTCTTTGGCCATTGATCATCTGCTTTAAACTATCATCAAGCGGCTTCAAATCCTCCTCTGTGACTTCTTCCACCAACTGCTCGATAACATAGGCTTCAATCATTTTACGCGCTTCAAAAAAATCTTGAATTTCTTTTTTGGAAAATTCTTTTATTTTGAAGCCACGCCCGCGCAAGGAAACAAAAAACCCCTCAGAGGTCAGCTGCAAAAGCGCCTCTCGAATGGGAGTACGCGATACGCCTAAAATTTCAGCAAAGTGATTGGCAGAATAGACTTCGTCAAATTCCAGTTGGCCGCTGATCAAAAGGTTTTTGATTCTTTCATAGGCCTGATTTTGAAAGGTTCCCGGCTGCTCTAATTTAATTAAGTTGTCCATTTTATGTAGAATATGGTTTGCGGTGTGATTGCCACAGTCGGCTTTCGGCTATCATTTTGCAGCATGTTGCATGTTGCATACTACATACAATATTTCATGTCAAATGATTTTAAGGCTCAACATCTAATTTAGCGTAGCGAGCCTGACTAGGGTTCTCGGGATCCAAAAAAGAGGCTCACAATTTGGACGAATTGAATCCAATGTGCGGCCAGTGTAGTCGCAAGACGCTAATCCATATGCGGTGATAAGCGAAGTATAAGGATTGTTTAGCACTTATGAATCATTATATATTTCAAGACGATATAATACAGGCCCAATATTCCAGTATTCCATCTTGCCAACATTCCTCTGTTGAGCGAAGCGGACTCAGCTCAACATTTTGTCTTGACATCCCCCCGCGATACAGGTATGCGATATTTAATATATTGAATACATTCTAATGCTGAGCAATCACTTGGATCGCATTGTTTTTTGCAAATTTTTCCCGAAAGGCAATCAAAAATGGAGCCAATCATACCTATATCTCGATCTAAGTCACTGAAAGAACAAGCATATGATAAGCTCAAGGAACTGATCATAACCGGTGCCCTCGAACCGGGCACGTTGCATAACGAAAAAAGACTGGCTGAGGCTTTAGGCGTTTCGCGCACACCGGTCCGAGAAGCCCTTTTAGAACTAAGCCGGGAGGGCATGGTGGCTTTTGTTCCGGGAAAAGGCGTTGAAATTTTCAGGTTTACGACACAGCAGGTTCGAGAAGTCTTTGAAATTCGGAGAATTATCGAAGGCTATATCATCAAAAAAATAGCCTCCCGGCTCACGGACGCAGACATAAAAGAGATCAATGGAA
>JASFTL010000134.1:0-8862 GCA_050053555.1 Desulfobacterales bacterium | reverse complement strand
GACCAATTCATGCTTTCTCAATTACCACTAGGAACACGAACCCGCCCGCCTCGCCTGAGTCCGCCTCAGGCGAACGATGGCGGGCGTGGGAGGCACGAAGATTTATGCTTAAATTTGAACCTTTTCCCTTCGTGTCCTTCGTGAACTTCGTGGTAAAATTATACGATACAGAACTATTTAGGTTGTAATGTAAAAATTACAGCGCATCCGGGCTGCAAAGATTATCGGCACTGGCTGCAGCACGTCCGCAATTTTTACAGACGAATTTGGGATTGCGTACATACTTTTTATATTCTTCTAGATTGTTCTTCACGAACCCCACATTTTCAGCCATACACAGATGGGACTCATGTCCCGGATGCGGCTCGGTCAGGTGTTGGGGAAGTGGAAACCACTCGGCCATATTCTCACCCCCTTATAATTTTTTAAAAATTATGGAACTATTGGGAATTCAAAACCTAATTTGAAATATAAGAATATATAAAATGGTGTCAATTGGGAGCGCTTGGACAATACGATTTTGCAGGACTCGGAGGCTTTTTGTGCTCATTCATCTACATGAGCAGCCCTTTGGCATCATAGAATTAGACGCTTCATCCCGCAAGGCGGGGCAAGATTCAGCAGAGAATTGACAGGACCGCGCTTCTTATCTATTATCCCTACGCTGAAATTATAAAGACCTTTTCAGGTTTTGTGAGCAGATGATGGCAGCTGATTTTTACACGTTAATGCATATATATTTTTATACTGCAAAACATGGAGGTGACCTATGGATCTTAAAGAATTAAGAGTGAACGGCAAGCGCCTGCAACGTACGCTTGAGGAGATGGCCAAAATCGGCGCGACGCCGGCCGGTGGTGTCCAGCGCTTGACCCTTTCAGATGAAGACAAACAGGCCAGAGATCTCTTTATAAAATGGCTGAAAGAGCTTAAGCTAGAAATCACTATCGATGAGATGGGAAGCATTTTCGGAAAACGGGCCGGAAAAAATGACGATCTGGCTCCGGTGATGAGCGGCTCTCATATCGATTCCCAGCCCAAAGGCGGCCGCTTTGACGGCATCTTAGGCGTTATGGGGCCTTTAGAAGTTCTGAGAACGCTAAATGAAAACAGTGTTGAAACTGAGCGACCCATTATGATCGTTGATTGGACCAATGAGGAAGGATCCCGCTTTGCACCTGCCATGGTGGCCTCCGGGGTATGGGCCGGGGCACTCGAACGCGACTGGGTCTACGACCGCACCGACATTAACGGCAAACGCTTTGAAGATGAGCTGAAACGCATTGGATACAAAGGCACGGTGCCGGCTAAAAAATGGCCGGTGCACTGCTACTACGAATATCATATCGAGCAGGGACCGATGCTGGAACGCGAAGGCAAAAAAATCGGTGCCCCCAAAGGAATCTTATGTCTGCACTGGTATGATGTCTATCTCGAAGGCGAAGCCAATCAAGTCGGACCGACTCCCATGGAAGGTCGACATGATGCGTTGTGTACTGCGGCCGAGATGATCCTGAAAGTCAATGAACTTCCGGACCGCATGGGAGGTAATATGGTGGCCACCGTCGGGGAGATTCAGAATTATCCAAACTCCAGAAATATCATTCCTGATAAAGTTCACTTTACGGTGGATATCCGCTCCTGGGACGACGACCATGCCTTGAAAGCCTGGGAACTGGTCCGCAAAGACTTTGAAGATATTGCGGCCCGCAGGGGCTGCCCGATCAATATAGAAGAAACCTGGCGGGTCGAGCATTCGCCTTTTGACGAAAAGCTGGTGCAGCGCATTCTGGACGTTGCTGATGATCTTGGATATTCCAGCCTGCACATGGTCAGCGGCGCCGGGCATGATGCCAGTTATATGAATCAGGTTTGCCCGACCGCCATGATATTTGTTCCCAGCATCGGGGGCCGCAGCCACGTAGAAGTCGAAAATACCACCTGGGAAGACTGTGAAGCCGGCGCCAACGTTTTGCTGCATGCCATCCTGCAATCCGCCAATGAGCAGTAGGTTAATCACGAACACATGAAAATCGAAACTATTTGTTCAGGCATATTGCTGAAATTTTCATTTGGCCAATTTTTGGCTTATTAATGGGAAGGACGATTGGATAGGGCTCCGTGGGTTTAGATGTGGTCAAGCTATCCAAAAAATTTTGAAATTAGAGGTTCAATAGCCGGAAGGTGCAATTTCCAAAATTTGTATATAGCGTTAGCTAATCGCAAGATATGAGCATATCTGGTGCGTTGACATATAGAAACTATGCCGGAATTCAAACAATACACATATGCTTAAATCCCGGCATAAATGATTAATTCAACTAGAGATTCGCTTCACTCAGGAAAATTTATTGTTGCCTAATTTTCAAATAAGTCAATCCAGAGGCAATCACCATCGGAACGACACCGACAATGATTAGGATCAAATGCGATGGCATACTGACCCATTCGAGCATCCGAATACGGTCTGTGCCGATAAACTCAAGGCTGCGAGCATGCCAGTAACCATTTTCAAGCACATCCCAAATCTGCAATAGACCTTCCGGAAACAAATTCGTGATGACCATCAGGGCCAAACCGATATTCAGACCCCAGTATGACATCTTGACAAATTTTTCCGGTACAACCCATTGTTCATCCGTCAAAACATGTCGAAGACCTAAAACCAGAAGCGCCATTGCCAGCATGCCGAACGCACCCAACAGGGCGGCGTGGCCATGGTTCAGGGTTAATATGGTGCCCGCTTCATAGTAACTGACAACCGGCATGTTGATCAGAAACCCGAATATGCCGGCACCCACAAAGTTCCAGAACCCGACGGCCATTAAAAAATAAAACGCCCATTTGTGTTGGATTGTTCTCTGTGGTGCTCTGGAAGCGTCTCCTGTGCCGGTCAACTTGATAAAATCCCAGGCATCCAGCGTCAGCAGGGTGAGCGGAACCACCTCAAGCGCCGAGAACATGGCAGCCAATGCCATGGTAAAATTGGCCTGTCCGGTCCAATACCAGTGGTGGGCCGTGCCGATAATCCCACCGGCCAAAAAAAGAATAGCGTCCATATAGATGACACGCACAACGTTAATGCGCCTAACAACCCCCAATTGGTAAAAAGTGACGGCAACCAAAACTGTTACAAACAGCTCGAAGAAGCCTTCCACCCACAGGTGGATAATCCAGAAACGCCAGGTGTCCACTACCGTGTAATTGGTAGTGCTTCCGAAGAAAAAGGCCGGCAGATAAAAAAACGGAATGGCGGCGGCACACCCCAAAAACAGCAGCGTAATTTCCCGGCGCTTCGGGTCCTTAAAAGCGGGGGCAGTGGAGCGGTAGAGAAGTCCCAACCAGAAGCTGAACCCGACCACCAGGATGATTTGCCAGAAACGGCCGAGCTCCAGAAACTCCCAACCCTGGTGCCCGAACCAGGACCATAGGTCGCCGAACAGCTGGTGGATGCCTGCCAGCTCCCCCAGCATGCTGCCGGCCACCAATACCACAAGGGCCCAGAACAGCATGTGAACACCGATTACATGCCCACGCGGTTCTTTTTGGCTCAATGAAGAAGCCAGCAGCAAGCCACCAGCAATATAGGCTGTTGCAATCCAGAAAATCGCAAGCTGCAGGTGCCAGGTACGCAGAATATTACTCGGTAGGTATTGGGCCAGATCGATGCCGTAAAAATTACCCGGTTCCGCGCGATAGTGAGCCAGAGCACCGCCGATCATAACCTGCGTCAAGAAAAGCAATGCAACAATTAAAAAATACTTGATGGTGGCCCTCTGCCCTTGCGTGACTTCGCCAATCAGCATTTGCGGGTAATTGCCCTCAGGACCGCCTTTCCACCCCAAATAATCGAACTTGCCGAACACAAAAAGGACAACAGCCAGACCGGCCAGGAGCATCGCCACACTCAAGGCGCTCCAGAGTACTGCATCGCTGGTCAACAGGTTGCCGACAGTAGGGTCATAGGGAAAGTTGTTCGTGTATGAATAAGGTTTGTCCGGACGATTAACAACGCTGGCCCAGGCGGTCCACGCGAAGAAGGCCGTTAACTGACGTATTTCCTCTGGATCATTTATGTAATTGTCTGGAAGGCCCGAATTTGAAATTGGATGCTTGAAATAATCTGTCCAGACTGTCAGCTGTCTATTAAACGAGTCCTTTTCCGCATCAATGAAAGTTAGATTTTTCGATTCAGGATCATAACGATTTTCCTTGAGAAGGACGGCAACCCTGGAATCGACAAGCGCTTGCTTCGATTCATCCCGAGCAGACAGCTCCGAACCAAATTCTTGTTTAGCGATTGACTGTCTGGCGTCTTTGGAAAGCTCGTGCAGGTACTGTGCTGAAAAATCCGGGCCCAGGTAAGACCCATGGCCCCAGATCGAGCCGTTTTGCATGAGGCCGTACTTGAGGAAAACTTGCTGCCCAGCCTCTATGTCATGCCCGGTGAATATCGCCTCACCATTGGTATCGATAACCTTTTCAGGAATCGGTGGTGCGTATCGATAGGCCTGCACAGACATAAAGATCAAACCGATCATGCCGAAAACGAATACCAGCAAAACGCTTCGACGCCACCAGGGCGATAATGTCGGATTGGAAGAGAGTTGCTCGTTCATTTTAATATCTCCTTTTTGCTTAGAGAAACGCTTTCAATATCCTCGGCAAATATAATGTAAGGTTGACTTTCAATCCTACGCGCTAAACATTATAGCTATCCGCGTGCCATATCAGCGAACTTGGATCCATACTCAATGCATTTTTCGACATTTTCAGTATCCGGGTTCCACATAACTTTGATTCCATCATCCACCAGCTCAAATCCGGCGGCCTCCAAATTCTCAGAAATGATTTTTGTGGATTCGCCGGACCAACCATAGCACCCGAAGGCGGCTGCCTTCTTGTTTCTAAACTGCAAGCCTTTGATCTCTTCGAGCAGACCCGCAAGCGATACCAAAATTCCCCGGTTTATCGTCGGCGAACCAACCAAAATTGCTTTGGACTTGAAAATTTCCGTGATGATATCGTTTTTATCGGTTTTGGCGATATTGAAAAGTTTGACATTTACTTCTTTATCGACTTCGCTAATGCCACTGGCTATTTTCTCGGCCATGACACGGGTCCCATTCCACATCGTATCGTAAATAATGGTGATCTGATTTTCCTGGTATTTGTCAGCCCATTTCAAGTATTTTTCGACAATCTGCTCAGGCTTGTCCCGCCAGATGATGCCGTGGCTTGTGCAGATGATATCAAGTGGTAGATTGAAGGACAGTACCTCATTGATTTTTTTAATCACCAGGGGACTAAAGGGCGTCAATATGTTTGCATAGTATTTGATGCACTCATCAAACAGCTCGCTCTGGTCAACGAGGTCATTGAACATATACTCGGATGCATAGTGCTGACCGAAAGCATCGTTGCTGAACAACACATTGTCCCCGGTCAAATAGCAGAACATCGAATCAGGCCAATGCAGCATCGGGGCCTCTACAAAAATGAGCTCTTTTGGTCCCAGACTCAGCCGGTCGCCGGTCTTGACCATCTTGAAATTCCAGTCCTGATGATAATGGCCTTTTAACGATTTGACTCCGTTTTTCGTGCAATATATCGGTGTGTCCGGTATCTGTCGCATCAACTCCGGCAATGCCCCGCTATGATCAATTTCAGCATGGTTTGCAATAATATAGTCGATTTTGCTCAGGTCGATCGTCTGAGCCAGGTTATCGACAAATTCTTTTGAAAACGGTCGCCAGACCGTATCGATCAAGGCAACTTTATCCTCTTTAATCAGATACGAATTGTATGTCGAACCTCGGTGGGTGGAATACTCATCTCCATGAAACTTCCGCAGCTCCCAGTCGATTTTGCCAACCCAGTGGATATTGTTTTTGACGCTGATACTCATTTTTTTCTCCTTGACGATAGATATGTATTTCGTTTCATTGCATTTTAATGATGTTCAGTACCACCCTTTACCGAATCGTGTAAATTTTCCACATAATGAGTAAAAGTGACATACGCTTCAACAAATTCACGTCCGGCGGAGACGCTTTCATCCGCATGCTCCTTGGTTTCCAGGGCACGGTTGAATCGTTCACGAATACCTTTGGCTGCAGCGTCGGTTAAAACGCTGGTAAGTTTGTCAACCGAACCGGTTTCCAGCGCCTTGTCGGCCAGAGCGACCGCCGGGTCGATTTCAGAACCGACTTTAAGACCCGTGTATGAGGCGCCTTCGCCCTCCCGGTGGATACGCACAAGTGTCTCGAAAAAGTACATATCCGCTAATTCCTGCGCCTTCCCGCCAAGCTTTCTGACTTCCATCGTATTTTGAAAGGCGATTCGGATCAATTGCTCATCCTTATTTGATACCCATTTAAGCACGGGTGTGACATCACCGGCAACAAGGGCTTTGCGTGCCGTTTCTACCACCGGCCCATCCAGGGTGTCGCAATGAGCCCTGGCGTTAATAGAATACAGAAAAACAATTTCAAAGACGACCAACGCGATCAAGATATGTCTGATATTCATTCTTTTTGCCATTTTTGTTCCTCCTTCTTTTGGACTTTTCAATGTCCCCAGCCAGCTACTATGTTTTATTTTAAATAAACACTTTCTAAATTTTCCAACATTCTATGGAATTCGCCGTGTTTTCCAGTTCCTATTTTCTCTGTTTCGATTCGTTCAAATCCTTCTGATAATCTCACCCGTTCCTGCTCGGACAAATGCTTTTCGGCAAGTGGGAACAAAACATTGTTCTCCTTGTCGATGTGCTGTTCCAGCAGATTGATATATTCCCGTGCCGTTTTCACAAATTCATCGGCAGCCGTCCGGTCTTCTTTCGTGTATTGAGCAAGTGCCGCATTCATGGTCTGGACGTATTCACGGCCCTTTTGATGTTCATCTAGCATCACTGCAATCGGTCCTCCCTTATTGCCGACACCAATGTTTTCTAATGCAGGGAATAGCAGTTCTTCTTCTTTTCCATGGTGGCATTTATCCACAAATACCTTAAAAAACGCCAAAAGTTGGTCTAAATGCTGAATGTGGAGATTTTCTTTCGACTTATCGAGTTGTTGACAAATTTTCTCAAGAATTCTTAAGGTCATCTGGACTGCATTGTGTTCCATTCTTAATTCTTTGATTGGTTGCATGATTTGACTCCTCTCTGGTTTATGCTTCAATTTTTTTATCATTTTCGCCGGCAGTACTCTGCTCTGTTTCATCGATTCGCAAAACGTCGATGTTTATCTTTCAGATTTTCAAATAACGCGTAAAAAAGCGGCACATATACCAATGTCAACAGATTTGCGTTGACTAGACCTTCGTTGGCAAGCCATGTTCATTTCATTGCCACATAAATCATTCAAAGTGCAAATACGCTAGAAGCGATAGCAATAAAATGCGGTTGAACTATTTTCCGCGGCTGCCATGGTTGGCTCGAGTGTTTCTGCTGACTTCGTGATCCACTTTTCAATGACACCAGATAAAATTTTCACATGACTGTCCCTGAAAGAAGACAGAACCCTTATCACCCTTCACTGCTCGACTACTGCATGCGCGGGATCCCAACCGCCTCCAAGGGCCTTGTAAAGCCGTATCAGGTTGGCGGTAACATCCGCACTGCTCACCGCCAGATTGTCTTCTGCAGCAAACAGTGCCCGCTGTGCATCGAGGACGTAAATGAAGTCTCTCAGGCCGTCCTTGTACAGCGATTCAGCGAGATTCGCAGACTTTCGGGCAGCTGTAACCGCTTGATTCAGAAACTCCTGGCGATCCAGTTCGCGTGCATAAGCCACCATTGCATTTTCGACATCCTCCAGCGCTTGCAGGATTTTCTGTTCATATTTGATGAGCGCCTGCTTCTGCCGTTCACTTTGCACTTTGATATTGCTTCTGATGCTGCCGGCATTAAATATGTTCCATTCAAACGCCGGTCCTATATTCAGCAGACGGCCCATGCTGTCAAAAAGATTGGATGCATTGGCGGCGGAGAATTGCAAGATCCCGTTCAACGTGAAACGGGGATACAAATCGGCTTTGGCAACACCTACGCGCGCGGACTGAGCGGCCAGCTCCCGCTCGGCTCTGCGGATATCAGGGCGCCTCCTGATCAGATCGGCTGGGATCCCGATGGCGATCTCGGGAGGTGCCGCGGGCACCGAAGATGCGTCAACAAGAAAATCGTTTAATGCACCGGGCTTTTCACCGAGGAGCACAGCCAGCCGGTTCTTTGCTTGCTGCAGACCTGTCTGTAGAGATGGAAGCTGGGCCCGGCTGTTGGCAAAATTGGATTTGGCCTGCTCCAGCTCCAATGAATTTGCCAGCTGCAGCTCGAAACGAGCTGTTACCACCTCAAGTGTTTTGCCCTGAACTTCAACATTGGCTTCAGCCACCCGGATGCGGTTTTGGAAGGATCGTACGTCCACATAATTTAACGCAATTTCTGCAACCAGGGAAACTTGAACACCGCGCAGTGCTTCGATGGATGCCTGCATATCGGCCGTTGATGCCTCGATGCGCCGGGATACCCTGCCGAAGATATCGATTTCCCATGAAGCGTCGAAATCGGTTCTATATAGCTCGGCCGTCGGCTGATCCCCCTCTTTGATCTTGGCCGCAGACCCGGAGGCAGTCAACGCCGGAAAACGAACCGCAGTTTCAATACCCCGCGCGGCCCGGGCTTCCCGAACCCGGGATCGCGCCTGATCCAGGTCCAGGTTCCCGGAAAGACCGCGATTCACCAGTTGGGTTAAACGGGGGTCGTCAAAGACTTGCCACCATTCACTGATATTCGCTGGAGACGTGACCAGACCGCATTCAGGTGATTGTTGCCATTGGCTCAAATCAGCGGGGGGCTCC
>JASFTL010000133.1:0-9045 GCA_050053555.1 Desulfobacterales bacterium | reverse complement strand
TGTTAGGAAGTATGGGGTGATTGGAGGTCAAATTTATTTGTCCAGTTCCATCAGGTTTCATCAGCCACAGATCGAAATAACCGTCCCGGCCGAGTCTGTCGAAAGCGATTTTATTGGATTTCCTGCTCCAGGACAGACGGCCGCCGTCTGGGGTCAGGATTCTAACCCCGGCCATATTTTTTCCGGCCGGAACAGCCAGTTTAGGAGGAGGCACTTCTGACGGAACAGAACAGGCCGACATCATCGTAAAAAAACAAAACCATATCCAAAGCTTAAGTCCGTTATTCTTCATTTATTGCTGGCCCCTTTCAGAAATTAGACAATTGCCTCTCGAGCGAGGCGTCGCGGTCTCGTATTCTCACATATTCATACAAAAAAACGAATAGATATTCCCGACAGAACAACCCATCCCAGAATTAGCAGAGTTAATATCGCACAGCCGCCGGCCAGCAGTTTGTGGAGGATATTTTCTCTTTTGCGCTCCTGATATCCCATCAGAAATCCCAGACCGATTCCCGCTGCGATACCCCCGCCGTGTCCCCAGTTGTTGATCACCGGAACCAGTATGCCGAAAATGAAAAGGAGGATTACCCAGATACCGATTTGCTTGTAAAGCGTTCGCCCGTAAACGCCGCCTCGCCTCTTCCCGTAATACAGCAAGGCGCCTGCCAGGGCACACACCGACGCGGAGGCGCCAATGGTTAAGGGAACCGAAGCCAGATAGGAAACAAAAAACCCGAAAACACCGCCCAGGGTGTAAATGATAAACATTCGATAAACACCGTATTCCCGTGCAACCAGCAACCCCAGCTGCCGAAAAGCGGCCATGTTAAATAAGATATGCAGGACGCTGCCATGCAAATAGTTGGCGGAAATGAGGGTCCAGTATTGCTGAAGGGCATCAATTGGAATTTTCCCGGTGGCGCCGAGCAGCCTGAGGATCTTGTCGTCCGGTGCTAAAAAGCTCAAGGGACTAAACGCCAATCCAAAACCTTTTGGATTTAACAACAGGGAAATCACATAGACGCCGATATTGACGCCGATGATCGATTTGACCAGCAGATAGGGATCGCTAAATCCGCGGGTCCAGAAATTATTTTTCCACCAGGCGGCAGGGCTCCGCGTGCCGCAGTGCGGACAGCGCTTCTCAGATACGCTGATCAGTTTTTTGCAATTGGGGCAAAGTAGAGATTGTCTTTTATGATGTGGCATAATAAGATTCCGGATTGCGGATTACAGATTTCGGATTTTAAATGTGCGGCACATCTGATGTATCAATCGGCAAGCGACTCGTCTGCCTTCGACATGAGCTCAGGCCGAATGTAGCTCGTCGCAGGCCGCAATCTAAAATCCGCAATTGACTTAACTCCGTTAATGGTTGGCCACCTGAAATCGAAAGCTAGAATTACAACGATTAGCCCTAATCCGACACCCATGCCAACGAATCCGGAATCAACGGACCGCCCACTTCTTCGGACAGATTTTTGAGGGTCTGTTGCAGCTGTGTCATTTTAGCATCAAGGTTCTGCCGATTCGGAGACCAGTCAGCCGGACAGGCGGTTCGCAATTGTTCGACCTCAGAATCGATTTCATCCACGATGGAATGCAGACCCCGAATAGATGGAAAAACCGTTTCTTTATCACCTTCCGGAAGTTTATCAACAATGCGGATCACATCGTAAAGTTTGGCTTTCCATTCCGCAAGTTGTTCCTCAAGCGTATCGCAGTATGCACTCACATCCATATTCACCTCCAAATTGTAAAAGTTCAATTGGACCGGCAGTTCATTGCCGGCCCGTTTACAAAAATTTTTTATGCTTTAAATTAGATCTTATTTACAATAAGACCTCAACCCATTTGGTCAAGCATTGAGATGATGAACAATAATGACCCAGAAAACAAATTTAAACCTTTTTTTAATTTGGAACGCTCGACTTAGGATGGCACAATGTGATATAGCTTTCCAATTGACACACTCGCCGGTTTTTCCTATGATGGGTCACGATCTGAGATATAATCTAACATGGCCCATCCAAATTCCTGCAATCATCATCTGGCACAGGATAACCTTTCAGCCATCGGTTAAGTCTTTTCCGCCTTAACGAATTCGGTTTTTAATATGGTAAGATGATCCGGAAGTTGTATGAACACAAAAGCTAAATCCAAAACAGCTCCACAACAGACCCTTCTGAGCCTGATGATATTCGGACTTCTTGCGGCTATCTGCGGAGGTGTTTTCTTTGCTCAATTTAACTATAATCCCGCAGTTCAACAGATGGCTCCAGTTTTAGCAGGCGGTGATAAAGGCCTGACGGCTCCACCGGCTTCAGCCGAACAATCATTGATACCCTCACTGCCCGGCCAGTCGCCCTTGAGCCCCCCGGAAATCTTTGACGCCGCAACCCTATCAGATAAGATCAATGGCAAAGCCGAATTGTATCTGTCGTCCGGATTTGTCCGGCTCCACAGCTTGCGTATTAAAGATCAAACCGCCGGGGATGTGTGGTTCGAAGTTTTCGTCTACGACATGCAGACCCCGCAAAATGCATTTTCTGTTTTCAGTGCTCAGCGCAGAGACGATGCCCAAACGCTGGATCTCGGTCCATATGCCTATCAAACCCCAAACGCCATATTTTTCGTTCACGGCCCCTTTTACGTTGAGATGGTGGCATCCGATATTAGTACTACCATCATTCAATCGATGATAGCGTTTGCCGAAGCATTCATCGCTAATCATCCCATCCAGAGCCAAACGATCGGCGAAAAGGAGCTGTTTCCCAAAGAGGGCCTGATTCAGACCAGCATTTCACTGGTATCCTCAGATGCTTTCGGTTATGACCGCTTCGATCAAATATTTACGGCCAACTATAAGGTGCAGGACAGCGAGCTCATGGCCTACTACTCACGCCGAAAGACGCCCCGGGAAGCGCAGGAACTGGCTTCAAGCTACCGCGATTTTCTAGCGGCATACGGTGGCAAAACGACTAATTCCGATTTGCAAATCAAAGCGGCTAAGATGATTCATATTTTGGATACCTATGAAGTTGTCTTTTCCCATGGTCCTTATTTGGCCGGTGTGCGGGAGGCCGTTGATAAGCAGCTGGCACAGCAATTGGCCATGCAATTGTTTAATCGAATCAAAGCGGCCAAGCCAGCATCGGAAGTTAAGAATTAAAAAGGTTAAAACGTGGACAATCATCATTTAAACCGGCGCCAATTTATGGTGCGCTCAGCCAAAGCCGGCGCATCCATCTTAGCAGCATGCTCGATCGGCTACTGGTTTTATGACAGTGCCGGACCCGGCCGTTTAGAAAAAGACACCACCAGGCTTCAGATACCCGATTTTTCGATGCCCCAGCTGGGTCAACGCATGAGCATTGTTCGCGGCGGCAGCCGTTCTGAAACCCTGAGAATGGCCCTAAAATCCATCGGCGGCATGCAAGCCTTTATCAAAAAAGGAGACCGCGTTCTGCTCAAGGTTAATGCGGCGTTCGCATCACCGCCCATGCTTTCCGCAACAACCCATCCGGATATGGTTGTCGCCATAACCCGTATGTGCTTTAAAGCCGGTGCCGCCTCGGTCATGGTAACCGACAACCCGATCAACGATCCGGCCAGCTGCTTTCGGTTAACCGGAATTGAACAGGCCGCCCGTTCTGCCGGGGCAACGGTTCTTTTTCCGCAAAAAGAATTTTTTAAACCTTTCAGCCTGGCGGATGCGCAGCTCATTCGCAACTGGCCCGTTCTGTATGAACCTTTGGCCAGAATTGACAAAATAATCGGAACCGCACCGGTCAAAGATCATCACCGCAGCGGTGCTTCCATGATTATGAAAAACTGGTATGGGCTGCTGGGCGGGCGTCGCAATATTTTTCATCAGGATATTCACACGATTATCAAAGAACTGGCAATGATGGTTAAGCCGACCCTAGTGATTTTAGATGGCACCTTCACCATGATGCGCAACGGTCCGACAGGTGGTTCGCTTTCAGACCTGAAAGAAACCCGCACGATGATCGTCAGTACCGATCAGGTGGCAGTCGATGCCTTCGGCGCCACTCTTCTCAATAAAACCGTTGATGAGCTGGCTTTTATAAAAAAAGCAGAAGCGCTGCGCCTGGGCACCGCTGATTTTCAATCGCTGAATCCGGTGATGGAGTCAATATAATCAAGGTTCAAAAAAGTTCCGCCTGCGGCGGTTCAGGTTTCAGGTGTCAGAAATGCAGATGCTGACACCTGAACACTGACACCTGACACCAATATTTAAATTAAACCCTGAACATTTAAACGTACAGATACGTGACTGACAACAGACAATGAACATCGTAACGACAAGACGAATCTGCCAGCTATTTTTCTTCGCCCTTTTTCTCTGGTTTTGCTGGGCAACCACACTCGGCGAGCACTGGTGGCAACTGCGCGGATGGCCGGTCAACTGGATCATTCAGCTGGATCCGCTGGTAGGTCTGGGCACATTGTTGACCACCCGGACGCTTTATGCCGGCCTTCTCTGGGGCCTTGCCACGGTCGTTCTGACGATTATTCTGGGCCGATTTTTCTGCGGCTGGTTGTGTCCGTTCGGCTCCATTCATCAATTTGTGGGCTATCTCGCCAAACGAAAACGTTCAATCAAGGCCAAACTGCAACTCAATCGATACCAGCCGATCCAGTCGCTTAAATATTGGATTCTGGTCTTTATGCTCACCATGGCGATTGCGGAGCTGGCCATTGATGTGATCCGTTTGCCGCGCACCTCTCCGCTCGGATTTGCGGCGCTGACGACGCTGGGTTTAGCAGCTGTCATCGTGCTGGCGATCCGACAGATAAACCGTCATGTTAAAAAAACCGTGGCCGGTGTCCTATCAGTAACCGCTTGCTGGGTTTTGATTAGTTTTTTATTCGATGGGGGCTGGCGTCCGGTTGCTTCACTTCAAATCGGGTTGCTGGATCCGATTTCTCTGGTTTACCGCTCGATTAATTTAATTATGCTGCCGCTTGTCGATCAAACAACCCTGTCGGCCTTGCCGCGCCCGCGGCTTTATGCGGACATCTGGCTGATCGCATCCATCTTTCTGGTCTCCGTGCTGTTGAATTTGATCCGGCCGCGGTTCTACTGTCGCTTTGTTTGTCCGCTGGGAGCGCTTTTCGGAGTACTGGGCCGCTTTGCCATCTGGCGTATCGGCAAAGCCCGAGACGAATGCACCGGCTGTCAGCTGTGCGAAAAAAATTGTGAGGGCGCCTGCCACCCAACAAGCCAGATTCGAATTGCAGAATGTGTTCTTTGCTTAAATTGTATAGATGACTGCCATCATGGCCTGATGGGCTATCATACCGCACCGTCTGCCGCCGGCGAAATCCTATCACCGGATCTATCCCGCCGGGAATTTTTGACCGCAGCTGTTTCCGGAGCTGCCACCATACCGCTGTTGAGGATCGGCGGCAATCCGGGGCCCAACTGGAATGCCCGTCGGGTGCGTCCACCGGGCAGCCTGCCGGAACAACCGTTTCTATCGCGCTGTATCAAATGCGGCCAATGCATGCGCATCTGCCCGACCAACGTGATCCACCCGGCCGGGCTGACGGCCGGACTGGAAGGTCTGTGGACACCGGTGCTCAATTTTAGAATCGGCACCAGCGGGTGTCAGCACAATTGCATCGCCTGCGGCAATCTTTGTCCGACAGCTGCGATCCGACCCATCAGCCTCGAGGAGCGCCAGGGACTCGGCCGCTACGTCGAACAGGGCCCTATAAAAATCGGCACCGCCTTTATCGATCGCGGCCGCTGCCTGCCCTGGGCCATGGACCGACCATGTATCGTCTGCCAGGAAAATTGTCCGGTCAGCCCGAAGGCAATCTTTACCCGCGAACTGTTCAATACGGTGCGTATCCCGCATTCGTTGTTTGTTAAATATGCCGATTCCACCCGGATCGAGTTTCAAACCGATGCACTGGCTGCAAATCAGTATGCCAGCGGTGATTATTTTTGTGTTATTTCGAGAGCCCCGGATGGGCGCAGACGGCAAATCATCGCCAATACGTCGAACAGCTTAATGGTTGACAGTAAATTTCCCTTCGAACCGCCGCCGCAGGCCCAAATTAAAGTATCGATTCAAATACGGCTCCAGCAGCCCTACGTCGATCCCAAGCTATGCATAGGCTGTGGTGTCTGCGAACACGAATGCCCGGTGCGCGGCCAACGCGCTATCCGCGTCACCGCTGAAAACGAGACCCGATCCCGCCAGCATGCGTTAATTTTGCAGGCTTAAATATGATTAAGGAAAATCCAGATATGACAAAAAAGTCTTTAAGCTGGAGCCGCAGAGCTTTTTTAAAATCCGCCTGTGCAGCCGGTGTCGGTTCCGTTATGACGTTCAAAAATTTCGCGACATTCGCTTCTGACAATGCGACGATCGTTCCGACGCGTCCTTTTGGCAAAACCGGAATAAAGGTCCCCATCCTGGGATTCGGAACCAGTTTGCATGCTGCCTTCAGCCAGTTGTTGCTCAGACAGGCTGTAAAATGGGGTGTCACCTACTGGGATACGGCAAATACTTATATGGGCGGAAATAGCGAAAAAGCGATCGGTAAATATTTTGACAAATACCCCCAAGACCGCAAAAAGGTGTTTCTGGTGACAAAATCGCACGCCTGGAGTGCCGATGATCGAACCCGCGACCTAAACTTGTCGCTTAAAAGGATGCAAACCGATTATGTCGATCTGTACTTTGTCCACAGTGTCCGGAACGCTGATGAATTGGACGGGCAAACAAAGCGATGGGCGCAGAAAGCCAAGGCAGAGGGCAAAATCCGTTTTTTCGGATTCAGCACCCACAGCAACATGGAGGAATGTCTGCTGGAAGCCGCCAGGCTGGGGTGGATCGACGGCATTATGATGACATACAACTTCCGGTTGATGCATTCAGATGACATGCGGCGCGCAGTTGATGCTTGCGTCAAAGCCGGCATCGGTTTAACCGCCATGAAAACACAAGGGGGTGGTCAGGTCAAAACCGACACCGCCGCCGAGCTTGAACTGGCCGGACGTTTTTTACAAAAAGGCTTCACTGACGGCCAGGCAAAACTCAAGGCCGTCTGGCAGAACCCACAGATTGCCAGCATTTGCTCTGAAATGCCCAATATGAATCTTTTGATGTCCAACGTCGCTGCCGCCGTAAACAAAATCGAACTGTCATCTCAGGAGAGGCAACTGCTGAGGAAATATGCTCGGCAGACGCGGTCAGATTATTGCGCTGGCTGCACCGGCATTTGTGAGTCTGCCGTAAGGCCCAAAGTTCCGATTGGCGATGTGATGCGTTATCTGATGTATGCGCGCAGTTATGGAAATCATCCGAAAGCCAGCAATCACTTCAAACAAATTTCATTAAAATGCCGCGAAAAAATAATTCATCTTGATTATGCTGCAGCGGAACAAAAATGCCCTCACAAAATGGCGATTGGCAAGCTCATGCGCGAGGCCGTGAAAGATTTATCATAAAAGCAACCGCTACAGAGAACCGGCACCGCAGAATTTCAATTTTCAATATTGTCAGCCAAACTGCTACAATTCAGAAATGGAGTAATTTCCGATGACCACAAAAGATAAAAACTGGTCCCGACGAAAATTTTTGAAAACCGTTGGTGTGGCCGGTGTAGGTTCGGTTGTGGCCTCGACGGCCGGGCGGGTAAACGCCGCAGATAATGAAACCATCCCTACCCGACCTTTTGGTAAAACGGGTGAGCAGGTTTCCATCCTATCTTTAGGGGGCACTGTAGACACGAAATCGAATCAGCTGATGCTCAGACAGGCCGTAAAATGGGGTGTCACCTACTGGGATACGGCCCCCTCTTACAGCTGGGGTCGCAGCGAGGCCGGTTTCGGTAAATACCTGGGTAAATACCCGGAAGACAGAAAAAAGATTTTTCTGGTCACCAAAAGCGGGGCCTGGACGACAAGCGGTATGACGCGTGATCTGGACTCCTCGCTGGATAAAATGAAGACGGATTATATCGACCTGTATTTTGTGCATGGCATTAGGAGCATCAGCGAAATGGATGAGGACACCAAAGCCTGGGCCGAAAAAGCCAAAGCCGCCGGCAAAATCAGATTTTTTGGGTTCAGCACCCACAGCAACATGGAACGCTGTCTGCTGGATGGAGCCAAACTGGGCTGGATTGACGGTGTGATGATGACCTACAATTATCGATTGATGCACACCGACGATATGCGCAGGGCCATAGAGGCCTGTGTCAAAGCCGGTATCGGCCTGACGGCCATGAAAACCCAGGGCGGAGGACAGGTCAGAACCGGTTCGGAAACCGAACTCAAGCTGGCCGGACGATTTCTACAAAAAGGTTTCACCGACGCCCAGGCCAAAATGAAGGCCGTGTGGCAAAACCCGCAAATAGCCAGTATCTGCTCGCGCATGCAAAACATGACCACCCTGATGTCCAACGTGGCTGCTGCCCTAAACAAAACCCGGCTTTCCGCCCGGGATGAAGAGCTGCTGCAGCAATATGCAAAAGAAACCCGCCCGGCCTACTGCGCCGGATGCACTGCTATTTGTGAATCGTGCGTGGAGGGAAATGCGCCCATCGGCGATGTGATGCGCTATCTGATGTACGGTAACAGTTATGAAGACGATCAACTGGCCGCAGCCGGGTTTGAAAAAATTCCGCAAAAAATTCGGATGCGGCTGACCCACCTGGATTATTCGCTGGCGGAACGTAAATGCCCCCAGGGATTGCCTATTGCAAGGCTGATGCAGGAAGCGGCCAAAAAGCTTAAAATATATTACTTCGAGCCATTAATAACGCAGCATATGGGAGCCTCCGGCTCGCCTTTCGGGTGAAAATAGATGAGAAATTAAAAAGATCGTCATCCAATTTAGACTTTAGGTAAAAGATTCTCATCTATTTTCATGGTCGCGGTAGGAATGCGTGTTGCCCCGCACCCCCCGCACAGATCCCAGCGTGCGCTACTAACGCACTGGGCTCCTACCTCGGGTAGTAACGTACAAGCTCAGATCGGGGTAAGGATGCCATATG
>JASFTL010000132.1:0-9048 GCA_050053555.1 Desulfobacterales bacterium | reverse complement strand
CCGAAATTAACCAGATCGGCTTCGGCTTCCATGCGTTCGATGCGGTTCTCAAGATCATCAAATTTCATCATGGCCTCGGAACTATCAACCCGCCGAATTTCCTCCTGAGCCTGTATTTTTCGATTGGCATGAATATGTCGCTGGACAAGCATGCGTTGTTTATCACGGGCCGATTTTAACTTATCTTCCAGCTGGCGGATATCGTCCTGATATTGCTCGATGAGCAGATTGTGCTCGGAAAGCTCGCTTTCAAGGTCTTTCATCCGGTGGGCATAGCGGCGTTTTTCAACCAGCGCTTCACGGGCCAGGTTGTCTCTTCCTTTTTTAACTGCCAGCTCAGCCTTTTCCTCCCAGTAATGAATCCGATCGTAATGTGTGTCCAGCTGGCGTTGAACTTTTTTATTGCTGGCCATGGCTCCGGCGCAGGCAGCCTTGATTTCAACAAGTGTATCCTCCATTTCTCTGATCATGAGTTTGATCAATTTTTCCGGATCTTCGGCTTTGTCGAGGATGGCATTGATATTAGAGCTAATAATATCGCGAAAGCGTGTAAAAATACCCATGATGACCCTCCCTGTATTAAAATTAAAGGCCAGGTGGCGCTCAAAACGCTCAACGTCCAATTCAGCATGAATTGTGCCAGCGGCAAATTTGATTGTAACCATTTGAAATTATATTATATTATAATTTAATGATGTTATTGACATTTTGGTAAAAATAGCTAATATATAGTAAAAAAAACTAAATATTGGTATAATAAACTATGCAACACTCGAAGGATTCCATCCTAAACCGCCTGGGTGCCGGAAATCCGACAGCTGTCACCGAAGCCCTCGGTCAATCCGAGCCGTTTTTAGAGTTTCAGGAACAGCTATCACGCGTGGCTCCGGTTGATCGGCCCGTACTGTTGATAGGCGAGAGAGGAACCGGAAAAGAGCTGGCTGCAGCGCGACTGCATTATCTGTCCAATCGCTGGCAGGCACCCATGGTGGCGCTCAACTGCTCGGCCCTTTCACCGTCTCTAATCGAATCAGAGTTGTTCGGTTATGAAAAGGGTGCATTCACCGGGGCTTTGCAACGGCGATTCGGACGGTTTGAATCTGCTGATCGGGGAACACTTTTTTTGGACGAAATCGGTAGCATACCGATGGAGGTTCAGGAAAAAATATTGCGGGTAGTCGAATACAATGTATTTGAGCGCGTGGGCAGTTCAGAGAGCATTGAGGTGGATGTTCGCATCGTTGCCGCCACCAATGCCGACTTGAACGATCTGGCCCGCAAAAATCTTTTCAAACAGGATTTATTGGACAGGCTTTCATTCGAGGTTTTGTTCCTGCCGCCTTTAAGGGAGCGCAAAGATGATATTGCCCTGTTAGCCGGCCACTTTGCCGGAAGGATGGCGCTGGAACTCGGTTGGGATGAAATCCCGGTTTTCAGTGATGAAGCCCTTCAGGCGCTGGAAAACTACCCCTGGCCCGGAAACATCCGTGAACTCAAAAATGTGGTTGAACGTGCGGTCTATCGCTCCGACGCTGCCATTATTGCGGATATTGACTTTCATCCTTTTCATTCACGGTATAAAACCATCACGCCTTTTGAATCAACCGAACCCCCTTCGGCCGAATTTGGAACCGTTGATTCCCAAGCGTTGTTAAACCGACCCCTCAAAGAGGCCGTGTGGCAATTAAAGGTTACGATGCTGGAAACGGCCTTGCGCAAAAGCAGATACCATCAGAAGAAAGCCGCCAGAATTTTAGGGCTCACCTACCATCAATTTCGAGGGTTGTATCGCCGGTATCAAGCAGTGAATAACGCTAAGTCTTCCACTTAAATGCGATTCATGCTCTCTTTCAGGTGTCGGGTGTGAGCAATCTATAGGTTTCAGGTTTCAGGTGTCAAGCATCAGAACTAGCGGAGTTTCAGCACGATCAGGGCTGACACCTGAACACTGACACCTGATTATATATTATATTGAGCGACCGAGTATAGCGCTTTCATAAATCGCCGCCTTCGCACTGCGGGCCTCAAGGCAGTCGCCGATCTGGTGGATTTCGTAACCGAGGGTTTTAATTTTTTGATAGAGGCGATTATGTGGCCGGGTGCCGGCCGCAATAATCACCTTTTCGGCTTCAACCAGCTGTTCTGTGCCGTCTTTGTGGGCGACAACCGCCCCGTCAGTCTCGACTCGCATCAATTGAGTTTCGCTCATAATTTTGACGTTATTTTCCTTAAGCCGCTTGAGCAAAATCTTGCGGGTCATGGATTCAAGGCCGCTGCCGATTTTAGCAAGCATTTCCACAACGATTACCGTGCAGCCGTATTCTGTTAGATGCAGCGCCAGTTCCAGACCGGTTGCCCCGCCACCGATGACCACCGTTTTTTTAAACGACGGCGGGAATTCGTTTAAGACGTCTTCATAAGTCAGCACAATATCGTTGTCGATGCCGTCTACCGTCGGAATTACCGGTCGCGATCCGGTGGCCAATACAACCACATCGGGATCAAATGCCTGAATGTCATCGGCGCTGACCTCATGGCTGAGATGACACTTCACCCCGAACTTTGCGATTTGTTTTTTCTGAAATTTGATCAAGCTGAGCAATTCTTTTTTATGACCCGGTATACTGCCGGGGACCAACTGTCCTCCCAAAGAGCCCCGTTTTTCAAAGACGTGCACCTTATGTCCTCTTTTGGCAGCCACCCAGGCCACATTTAAGCCGCCCGGACCACCGCCGACCACCATGATTTTTTTGGGTTCTTGGGTGGGTACGAAGGCCATTTCTTTTTCGCGTCCGAGCATCGGATTGACCAGACATTCAATGCGTCCTTTTCGGAAAATAGACTCCATACAGGTGTTGCAGGCAATGCAGGTCCGGATTTCATCCAGGCGACCTTGCCTGGCTTTATTGGGCATTTCAGGATCGGCTAAGAGCCCTCGGCCGATGCACACCAGGTCCGCCTGTCCGTTTGTTAGCACCTCATTGGCCACCTCTGGATCGTTGATACGGCCAACTGCCATGATCGGGATATCCAATGCCTTTTTAATCTGTTCGGCAGCGTTCGCCAGACAGGCTTTTTCCATAAACATGGGCTGGCAGATCCATTCCGGTGTAATATCATTGCCGGCCGAGACCTGAACGATGTCAACACCGGCTTTTACCAAAAGCTTTAAAATTTCGATACTCTCCTTAACGGTCAGGCCGTCCGGCACAAACTCCTGGGCACTGATTTTAAACGAAATGGGAAATTGCGGCCCGATTCGTTTACGAACCGCCTCGACGATTTCAATGGCAAAGCGACTGCGGCCGACAATATCGCCGCCGTATTCATCCTGCCTGATATTGCTTACACTGGATAAAAACTGGTTCACCAGGTAGCCATGGGCGCCGTGGATTTCGATCAATTCAAATCCAGCTTGTTTGGCGCGTTCCGCCGCATCGCCAAATTTTTGAACGATTTCCTGGATGCCATCTGTGGTAAGGGGTTCTACCTCGCCGCGGATGGTAGGGCAGGGGATCGGGGACGGAGCCAGCGGTTTGCGTTTGATGACCTTGATCGATGTCTGTCGTCCACTGTGGTGAATTTGAACGGCTGGAACTGATCCTTCCGATTTCATTACCGCGGCTATCTTTGAAAGGCCTTCGATGTACCGGTCGTCGTAAATGCATGCCTGATGCGGAGAAACCACGCCTTCCGGTGATACCGAACAGGCTTCCATAATGATCATCGCCGGTCCACCCGCCGCCCGTCGACGATAATGCTCAACAGTGGCATCTGTGATAGCGCCGTCATTGCGGACTAAAAAGGATGCCAGTCCGGGCATGACGATGCGGTTATTCAGCTGGATATTCTTGATCGAAAAAGGTGAAAATAATCGTTCCATTTTGTTCAGAATCCAATGATAAGCCCAAAGGTTCTTACCGCTTTCGAATGCCGACCGATTCGGCCTTTCTTTGGCATAATGCTCGACAGAAGCTGCGATGCTGAAATCGCTGCTTGATGAGGTTCATTTTATTTGTATCCATAGTGAAACATAGAGGAAAAGGCCCTGGCATAAATAGATGCAAAGGCCTTCTGGATTCACTTTTTGATACCATCACACGTTGCTATGCCTATAGCCTATTCAGATTATTAAATCAACTTTCTCTTTTGTTCAAGGGTCGATCTGCTTGGAGGCGGGCTTGACGCATCCGGTAGTTTTCTTTATAATCCCCTGAACCTAAAGGAAATAACACCTCGAATTTTCTATATCATATTTAAAGCATGCAGCGTTTAACGACACTGGTTTTATGCCGCTTACATGGAATAGTGGAATAATGGATTAATGGTCAAAAATGCGTAACTTCAACATTTGGGTTAAGGTTTTTGATATAATATTTTATTTATCGCATGTAGCATGATATTTTTCAACGCAATGCAAAACAGACTCAATATTCCAGTATTCCATCTTTGCATCATTCCAATGGTGAGCGAAGCGAACGGAGTTCATTTTATTACTCTGTTGCTTTCCGATGCACGAGGTTATAGCCTAAGTAAGATCCTTTAAGTTAGGTTGCAATATCCCAAAATACTAATATATAGATACGCTATTTTTAAGATGCGGAATTAAACAGAGAAAGGCTTTTTTGAAATGCCCAGCGTGCATTCCATCATCGCAGCAGTCGGAGTGATTAATCTGCTCTTTATCTTGGTCGCTATGATTTTAGTGGCCGTACTTATCCTGCTCATTGTCCTGGTTCGACGCCGAGAGATTAAATCGCAGGATTTATTTGCCACGCTGGAAAAACAACAGCAACACACCGAACATCTGGTTAGAGATGAATTTGCACGCAACCGGCTGGAATCAGCTGACAGCGCCCGACAGGCTCGGGAAGAGATCGGCGGCACATTAAAGTTTGCCAGCGATTCCCAGCTTAAACAGCTGGCTGAAATGGCCGGCATACAGAAAGACCAGCTCGATCGTTTTTCCAATCAGCTGCTGGCGATGACCAAACTCAATGAAGAAAAGCTGGAAGCCCTGCGCAAAGCCGTTGAAACGCAGCTGCGGACGATGCAAGAGGACAACAGTAGGAGGCTTGAGCAAATGCGCATGGTGGTGGACGAAAAACTGCAGTCCACTTTGGAAAAACGGCTGAGTGATTCGTTCAAGCAGGTCAGCGAACGCCTGGAGCAGGTTTATAAAGGCCTGGGTGAGATGCGCAGCCTGGCTACCGGCGTGGGCGACCTAAAAAAGGTATTGACCAATGTCAAAACCCGGGGCACCTGGGGTGAAATTCGGCTGAGCCATATTCTTGAACAGATACTGACAACGGACCAATACGCAGTCAATGTCGCCACCAAGAAAGCCAGCAGTGATCGAGTTGAGTTTGCCATAAAACTGCCCGGTCAGGACTCTCATAAAGACAAAGTTGTATGGCTACCGATTGATTCGAAATTTCCCCAGGAGGATTATCAACGCTTGTTGGATGCCCAGGATGCCGCTGATAAAGTGCTGGCGGAAAAATCGGTTAAAAATCTGGAAATCCGCATTAAAGCCGAAGCCAAAGCGATCCGCGAAAAATATATCGATCCGCCCAATACCACCGATTTCGGAATTATGTTTTTACCGGTCGAGGGTCTGTATGCCGAAGTTTTAAGGCGACCGGGTTTGTGCGACAGTCTCCAAAGGGATTATCGAATTGTGGTCACCGGCCCCACCACTTTAGCTGCTTTGTTAAACAGTCTTCAAATGGGATTCCGCACGCTGGCCATCGAAAAGCGATCCAGTGAAGTTTGGGAGCTGCTGGGCGCAGTAAAAACCCAGTTCAACAAGTTTGGTCAGGTGCTGGCGAAAACCAAAAAGAAGCTTAAGGAGGCCAGCAATACAATCGAGCAAGCCGAAGTTCGCTCCCGGGTCATTGAACGTAAATTGAGTAAAGTCCAGGAACTGCCCCAGACCGATTCGGCCAAGCTGATCGAGTCGGAAGCAAACGATGACGATGAAACCGTCGATGTTGATTCCTAATTTTTGATTATCATCGCTAAGGATGATTAATGAAAGTTGGTCCTGCACCGAAACTAAATTATCATGAACGACGCATTTTGTTAACGACTGCCTATGGCCATTTTATGAGCCATTTTAACATGCTGGTTTTTCCAGCGCTGGTCCTGCCGTTGGCCTTGCGCCTGAATGCAGAATTGGCAATGATTCTGGGGTTGAGCTTCTGGATGTATCTTCTTTTTGGATTAACGGCATTGCCCTGGGGAATTATAGCGGACCGCTTTGGTGCCAGGAAGCTGTTGTTAATTTTTTTCCTAGGTGCGGGAATTTCCAGTATCTGTGCGGCTTTGTGGATGGACTATCCAGTCATATTTGCGTCTATTCTGGCTGCTCTGGGTCTTTTTTCGGGCATTTACCATCCCGCCGGGTTAGGCCTGATATCAAAGGAAATGACCCGCGTTAGTCTGGGTATGGGTTACAATGGCGTGTTTGGTAATCTGGGCCTGGCCATGGCACCTCTTTTAACCGGCATGATCAACTGGCTCTGGGGACCACGCGCAGCCTATTTCATCTTAGGCGGGCTGAATCTTTGCGGCGTCATCCTCATGATGGCCTATCCGGTGACGGAGTCCAAACCTGGACATTCAACTCAGTCAGGCAAGGGAAACGGGATGGTCACTGCTTTTCTCTTTCTACTGGCAGCGATGATGCTGGCCGGTATTATCTACCGGGGAGCTACGGTCATTCTGCCGACTTATTTTGAGTTAAAAACGCCGCTATTATATCAATGGCTGGCCACAGTTGCTCGGGGAGAATTTTCTCCCAACCTGGTAGCCACGACGGTAACTTCTTTTATTTTCCTGGTCGGCATTTTAGGCCAATACAGCGGAGGGCGTTGTGCCGAACGTTTCGATCCGAGACTGTGTTATCTGATTTTTTTCGGAATCACAGGTCCGGCGGCCTTTTTTATGACCTTTGCCTTGGATCAGGCATTGGTAGGACTGGCGGTCATCTTTTTCTTCTTTTTGCTGGGTATGCAGCCGATCGAAAACACCCTGATCGCCAGGTTTACGCCCAAACGCTTCCACCATTCGGCCTACGGGACAAAGTTTATACTCACCTTTGGCGTGGGGGCTCTGGCCGTTAAGATGGTAGCGGCCATCGAAGCGGCCTATGATATCGGAAGGGTCTTTTTTTCCCTGTCCCTGATCGTCGGCATCGCCTTGGGATTTATTGGGCTGTTGATTATTAAAACCCGGCAGCACATTGACGCTAAAGTTATGAATGCTGTGGACCTACAGGTTCCATCACCCAAATTGTAATTTAGATAAAGGATCGGGGAGTTTTTCTATATTCTGTCTTTGATAGACGCGCATAGGACTTAACCCCGTAAGGGATTTCCGACCGCAGCCGGTCGCAACAAATTATTGCCGGGCTTTAACAACGCCCCCAGAATCCAGAGTTTGCCCCATAACAGGCAGTGAGGCTGGTCGCTGCCGTGGGAATCAATCCTTTGGGGCTGCTCCGTGGTGAATCTGAGCGGGTCTGCTGCCGTTGGCGGGGTTTATAAATGTATTGTTGCGAACCGCATGCGGCCGGAACCCCTTACGGGCTTGAATATGTCTGAGGATGCCGCATAATGGATTTTGCGCAAAAAGTGACTGACCCTAATTAAATTTTCAGGTGGAAAATAATGCCTTTGTCCAGTTATTGGGCGGATAAATATATTGAGAACAGACGCAGCGCACGGGAGGCGCTTGGTCTTATCAAGCCGGCACAACGCGTGTTTATCGGATCATCGTGTGGTGAACCCCAGCATCTGGTTCGGGAGCTTTCCGAAGCTTCCAATGATTTTAAAGATATTGAAATCAACCGTTTGCTGACCTTGGAGACCACTCCGCTGACCCTTATTGCCAACAAAACCAAGGATCAAAGCCTCAATATTCGATCATTTTATCTGGGTTCGGCCAAATCCAAGGCAATTGCCCGCAACAAGCGCTTTATTACGCCCCTCAACCTCTCGGCAGTCCCCCGACTGTTCAAAAGCCGTCTGTTGCCGATCCATGTGGCTCTGATTCAAACATCACAGCCGGATGATTTCGGATGGATGAGTTTGGGCATATCCGTGGATATCACGCTGGCAGCCGCCCTGTCGGCGGATCTGGTCATTGCCCAGGTCAATACACGAATGCCCAGAGTGCTGGGACGCAGCTTTATTCATGTTAATGACGTGGATGTATTTGTTGAATACGACGAACCATTGCTGACCATTCGGGAGACACCCGAGCTGGAGGCTGCCAATGACATCGGGCGTCTAGTTGCCCACCTTGTTGAGGACGGCTCCACAATGGAAATCGGACTGGGCGCCACCCATCAGGCCACCCTGCTGGCGCTGGCCGATAAAAATGATCTGGGCATTCACACCCAGTATATGACCAACGATATCATGCATCTGTTTTCGCGCGGCGTCATAACCAACCGGGTAAAAGGGCTTAATGAAGGCAAAATGGTAGCGTCCAGTGCCATCGGCACCGAAGAATTATATGAATTTTTAAATGACAATCCGGCCATCGAGTTTCATCCTTCCGATTATGTCAATGATCCTCATGTGATTTCTCGCCACCATAAAATGGTGTCGATGAATGTTGCCATGACGATTGATTTGACCGGCCAGGTAGCGGCCGATGCGCTGCCATACAATAATTTCTCAGGCGTTACCGGGATGCTTGATTTTATACGCGGTACGGTGCAGTCCGAGGGCGGCAAATCAATCCTGTTGTTGCCGGCCACCGCCCTGCAGGGTAAGAAAAGCCGCATTGTCCCGCAGTTGGAAGATGAGGCCGTCGTTGTACCCCGAGGGGATGTTCATTATGTGGTTTCCGAATATGGGGCAGTGAACTTATTCGGAAAAAGTCTGCAGGAACGTGCCATGGCCATGATCAGCATAGCGCATCCGAACTTCCGGGACGAGCTTTTTTACAAGGCCAAAAAAATGGGACTTCTAGGCGCCGAGCGCACATTGACTGAATCGATTCATGGGATTTATCCGATTCACCTGGAAGAAACCA
>JASFTL010000131.1:0-9060 GCA_050053555.1 Desulfobacterales bacterium | reverse complement strand
CGGCTCTACGGCGATGGTAATTAGGGGATCGCCCCGCCAGCTGTCGATCAGCATCTGGGTATATTCAAAACCTTTCTTGATGGGGCCGTAGTTAGGCGAATCAAAATCATAAAGCACCTCTCCGACAACCGCCCGCATACCCGCTTCTCTGGCAGCCCGGGCCACCGCATCCTCAAACAAATACATATCGCAAAAACAGGTGGTGCCGGACATAATCATCTCTGCGCAGGCGAGCAGGGTTCCCAAATAGACTTTTTGGTCATTTAGTTTTGCCTCGGCCGGAAAAATATGATCATTGAGCCAGTTCATTAACTGAAGATCATCTGCCAGTCCTCTAAAGCAGGTCATGGCGGCGTGGGTGTGGCTATTGATCAGCCCCGGCATGATGATTCCGCCGCGTGCATCGATTACTCGGGTTGCACTCCAATCCGAAAACGCATCGGCCGTTCCGGTGGCGACAATGGTATCTTTGGAGATGGCAACAACTCCGTCAACAAATGCGGTGTCCTTCGCATTTAAAGTCAATACGGTACCATTGATGACAAGAATATCAGCGAATTTCGGTTTCATATATTTTTTCAGCAACCCCTTTCATAATTGTCTCCAGCTTTGGTGCAGCTTGCTTCGCCACCTCAATGATTTCTTCAACGGTGGCCGGAATTGGATTGTCCGGGTCATGGACATTGGTAATCGTAGAGAGTCCAAGTACCCGTATGCGGCCATGAACTGCGGCAATAACTTCTTGCACGGTTGAAAAACCGACGGCCTCTGCTCCAATGGTTTGTAAAAATCTTACTTCTGCCGGGGTTTCAAGCGAAGGTCCTGGGAGCCCTGCATATATTCCCTTTTGCAACCCGATGCCGTCGGACTTGGCGATGATTTCGGCCATTGTAATAAGCGCTGGGCTATACGCCCGGCTCATATCGGGAAACCGTATGCCCCAGCTTTCTTCATTGGGACCGATCAGCGGATTTGCACCGGTCAGATTAATGTGATCGGCAATTAGCATGATATCACCGGCATTGAAACTGGGATTCAGTCCGCCCGACGCATTTGAAAGGATCAAGTATTTTACGCCAAGTTGCTGCATCACCCGTATGGGATAGGTAACTTCAAGCGGACTATAGCCTTCGTAGAGATGAAGCCGGCCTTGCATGGCAACAACCGGGCACCCGTTCATATCGCCGGCAAGCATACGGCCGAGATGGGTCTGGACTGTTGAGAGAGGGAAATGGGGAATTTCTTTATAATCGATAACGGTGTCGATTGCCATGGCTTCTGCGCTTTCACCCAGGCCGGTTCCGGTTAACAAACCGATATAAGGCGCATGTTTTATCTTGCTTTTGATAAAATCAATCGTTTGCGCCAACTGCCGTTTAATTTTTTGCATGGTTGCCCTCTTGGGTCTCTGCTTTTAAAAAAGACTATTTTAGTGCAGCAAATTGGTACAGTCAAGCCGACAGATGTTGTACCTTAAAACGATATGTTCGCATTGACTTTTTCAATACATTGTGGCATACACACTCTCTTATGCACGAGCCCCGCCCAGCATTTTTTTTAAATAAAACCGCATTCTCGATGATTGTCTGCGATCCGGCTCAATTGTATCCGTTATAAACGCGAGCAAACAAGGGAGATCTGCAAATGGCACCTGATGCCCATCCTGAACATTCCGATATTACGGATGAAATGTGGTCTAAGATTGATGAGATCATTGATGAAAACAAACACATTCCAGGCTCGATCATTGGTGTTTTGCGGGAATGTCAGGATGTGGTTGGATGGTTGCCGGTCGAGTTAATTGATTATATCAGCGACGGTCTCAATCTTTCCCGCAGCGAAGTTTTCGGCGTCGCTTCCTTTTATTCACTTTTTTCCCTGGCACCCAAAGGCCGTCATTTGATCAAGGTATGCATGGGCACCGCCTGCTATGTGAAGGGCATTAAAGAGGTGATCAGCCGTATCGACAACGAATACCAGGTGAAGGAAGGATGCACCACCGGAGATCGGCGTTTCTCTCTTGAAGCAGTTCGATGTCTGGGGGCCTGCGGTCTGGCGCCGGTTGTGGTCGTGGATGAGGATACCTATGGTAATGTAAAAGCCGACAAAGTTATTGAAACCCTTACTAAGTATGATTAGAGACGGTTTCAATTCACATGAAATTATCTGAGATTCAAAACATCCTGAACGCCACCGTTTTAACGGGCGAAGACCAGCTTGACAAATCAGTCGTGGGTGCCGGCGGAGCTGATTTAATGGCAGATGTGTTATCCGCCGTCGCCAAGGAAGCAGTGTTGCTTACCGGCCTGACGACCGAACAGGTCCTGCGAACCGCCAAAGTTGCCGGTGTGGCGGCCGTGGTTTTTGTTCGAGGTAAGAAACCCGATACGCCCGTACTTGAAATGGCAAGATCGTTGCAGCTGCCATGTTTGATGACGAAATGCTCTCTGTTTGTTGCCAGTGGCCGACTTTATGTCAATGGTCTTCGGGGGTTGGACGGATCATGGTAAAAGGCAAGATTGAATACTGACGATTGATCCGCCGACGGCGGGTCAATCGAAACGAGTCAATTTGTGCGCACGGGAGTCCAGCATGAATAAGGTTAGAACTCAGCTGATGTTGTGCGGCGGTACTGGCTGTCAAGCGAATGAAAGCGGCGTATTTCAGGAAGCGCTTCAAAAAGAGCTGAAACGCCGAGAGCTTTCTGATGAAATTAAAATTATTGAAACCGGCTGCAACGGTTTTTGCGCTGTCGGGCCGGTCATGCTGGTCCAGCCCGAAGGTATTTTTTATCAAAAGCTTAAACCCAAAGACGTTCCCCATCTCGTCGAGGAGCATTTTCTCAAAGGCCGTCCGGTAAAAAAACTATTCTACGTCGAACCGGCTTCCAAAGAGACCATTCCCAGTATGAACGAAATCCCGTTTTTCAAACACCAGATGTTCTGGGCGATGCGTAACAAAGGCGTCATCGATCCGGAGGTCATCGATGAGTACATTGCCAGAGACGGTTATTTCGGTGCGGCCAAAGCCTTACAGGAGATGAGCCCGGAACAGATTATTAATGAGGTAAAAGCATCGGGTTTAAGGGGGCGCGGCGGAGCCGGTTTTCCGACCGGATTAAAATGGGAATTTGCCGGCCAAAGTCCTGGCGAAATCAAATATGTGTTGTGCAATGCGGACGAAGGCGACCCGGGCGCTTTCATGGATCGGAGCATATTGGAGGCTGACCCGCACGCTGTTTTGGAAGGCATGCTGATTGCTGCCTGGGCGATCAATGCCCATCAGGGATATATTTACGCGCGAACAGAATACCCGCTGGCCATTCGAAGATTGGGCATTGCCATCAAACAGGCCAGAGAATACGGGCTGCTGGGAACAGATATTCTGGGAACTGGCTTTGGCTTTGACATTGACATTTATCAGGGCGCCGGTGCCTTTGTTTGTGGTGAAGAGACCGCACTGATGCGGTCGATTGAGGGCAAGCGCGGCATGCCGCGTCCGCGCCCGCCGTTTCCGGCTCATAAGGGATTATGGGAAAAACCGACTATTTTAAACAATGTCGAAACCCTGGCCAACATTCCCCAGATTATCATGAACGGCGGAAAATGGTATGCCAATGTCGGCACCGAAAGCAGCAAAGGCACTAAAGTGTTTGCGCTTTCCGGAGATGTCAACAACATCGGCTTGGTTGAAGTGCCGATGGGCACCACCCTGAGAACAATGATTTATGATATCGGCGGGGGGGTTCCCAAAAAAAGAAAATTTAAAGCCGTTCAGCTTGGAGGGCCATCTGGCGGATGTGTACCGGAAGAACACCTGGACATCCCCATTGACTATGAGGAAATTGCCAAAGTCGGCGCCATTATGGGTTCCGGTGGGGCCATCGTGATGGACGATAATACCTGTATGGTGGATATGGCCCGATTTTTTATGGATTTTGTCCAAGACGAATCCTGCGGCAAATGCACACCCTGCCGGGAGGGGACGCTGCGTCTTTTAGAACTGTTGGAAAAGATCTGCGAAGGTCGGGGAACACCTGAAGACATTGAGACCTTGGAGGAACTTTCAGTCACGATTAAGGAGGCAGCTCTCTGTGGTTTGGGTCAGACCGGACCCAATCCGGTACTTTCAACCTTGCGGTATTTTAAGGATGAATATGAAGCCCATGTGCATGACAAGCAATGTCCGGCCAAACGGTGCATTGAGCTATTAAAATTTGAGGTCCAGCCGGAAATGTGCACCAAATGCGGGCTTTGCTTTCGAAGCTGCCCGGTGGAGGCCATCACCTGGAAGAAGAAAGAAGTTGCCTCTATTGATAAGGAAAAATGTATTAAATGCATGACGTGTTTTGAGAAGTGTAAGTTCGACGCTATTTTTTAATCTATAATTTAATCTGCGGATAAATTTAACTTGCTGAGGGAGTCTAATGGTTGACGCAATTATTTTAATGGGCGGCATGGGATTAATGATCAGCGTCATTTTGGCCATCGCCTCCAAAGTGTTTTACGTTTATGTTGATCCCAAAATAGTGTCCATAGAAGAAGAATTGCCCGGTGCCAACTGAGGCGGATGCGGGCTGCCGGGTTGCAGCGCCAATGCCGAGGCCATCGTAGCCGGTCTTTCAGCACCGAACTCATGCGTGGCCGCCGGACCGGAAGTGGCCGAGGCTATTGCCGGCATTATGGGCGTTAAGATCGAAGCGGTTGAACCGGACATCGCCTTGCCGGGTTGTTATTTTGGCGTCCAAAAGGCGGATACGAAATATGTTTACGATGGTTTGGATGACTGCCGGGCTGTGGCATTGCTGGGTGGCGGCATGAAAGTGTGCACCATCGGCTGCCTGGGTTTGGGTACCTGCGCCAGGGCCTGTCCGTTTGATGCGATTTCCATGGGGCCGCAGGGTCTGCCGGTCGTCAGCGAGGCTAAATGTACCGGCTGCGGAACCTGTGAACGGGTGTGCCCGAAGCACATCATTAACCTGTCATCAGTGACGCGAAGGATTATTCGGGAGTATACCACTGAAGAATGCACCACCCCCTGCCAGCGGGGATGCCCGGCCGGAATTAATATTCGGGAATACATTCGTCAAATTTCGCTGGGAGATAATCATCGCGCCGTTCAGGTCATCAAGGAGCGCAATCCCTTTCCAGCTGTGATCGGACGGATTTGCCCGCGACCATGTGAACTGGAGTGTCGGCGGAATTACATTGATGAGCCGGTTGCGATCAATTTTTTAAAGCGCTACGCTGCAGATTATGAAAAAGAAAGCGGCAAACGCATTCTACCCTATAAGGCTCCGGACACCGGCCAAAAAATTGCAGTTATCGGCGGCGGCGTGCAAGGTTTGTCGACCGCGTTTTTCACGGCTCGCCTCGGACACGATACAACCGTATTTGAAGCCACCGCCAAACTGGGCGGGCTGCTCAGAAGCGCGATCTCAAAAGATAGAATGCCCGAAGAGATTCTGGACTGGGATATTGAAGGCATCATAGAGATGGGCATTCAGGTCGAAACACAAAAGGTCCTCGGCAGAGATTTTTCCATAAAATCGCTGATTCAGGAAGGATTCGATGCGGTTTTTTTAGCTTCCGGAGGCTGGGACAGCCGTCTGGCACGCGGTGCGACCGTTGATATCGAGTCACCGATTCCCGGAACCTATATGCTGGTGGATCTCATTCGATTCGGAGCCCGGCAGACGCCAGAGCTATCGATAGCGTCTGATGTTGTCATTGCCGGTGGGGGTAAACTGGCGCTAGATGCAGCCAAACGTTGCCAGCAGATGGGAGCCACGAACATCACCGTTTTGTTCCGCAAGAGCTGGGAAAACAGTCCCGTTTCGGATGCGCAAGTGCAGAAACTCGGTCTGACCGGCATGAATGTGATATATGATGCAGCCGTAAACCGCCTTTTCGGAGATGCCGATCAGCTCGAACAGGTGGAATACATTGAGGCCGCTACCCATAAGAAGACCGTCATACCGGCTCAAACTCTGGTGTTCGCCGCCGGTCGCTTTCCGGAATTGGTTTTTGTGCGGCCAAAGCTGGAAGATGCTGAAACTGAAAGCATGGAATCGCCAGCGGCTTTGTCTTTGCGCTGGGAAGGCATTCAACCCTATAAGCAGCCGGCATTTAAAGATGCGGTGGGATTGTTTGCCGAAGGTGATGTGCTTGCGGATTATAGCGCCGCGATTAAAGCAATCGGTGCCGGCCGCCGGGCGGCCGCATCAATTCATCAAATAATGCATGGGCTATCTCCGAACTTAACGGAGCATGTGATTACTCCGCAATCCGTCCTGCAAAATGTTTATCATGTCGAAAAAGTGCACGCCAGTCAACGCCAGATCATGCCGATATGCAGCGGCAAAGAACTGGCGATATGCGGTGAGATCGAAAGAGGTTTTTCCGCAGATATGGCTCAGGAAGAAGCTTCAAGATGCCTGCAATGCGGATTGATCTGCTATGAGCACACGGAAACCGCAGCGGATGATAAAAAGCAAGAATCCATATCAAGTGCCAACTAACATGAATTTCAAATTTCGATATTCGAATTTTAGTTTATGTTGTGATGAGGTTTTAGATACCATCGGCTAAATTTAGTTGATTTTACGAGCTTGAATTTAGATGAGGGGTATAAATTGGCTGCGGAACAAGGCGTTGTCCTTCGGACCGATGCTGAAATCGCCTGGGTCAAAACGATTCGAAGCAGTGCTTGTGAAGGCTGCACCGCCAAGGGATCCTGCCGCACAATGGGCGGTGGCCAAGAAATGGAAGTTAAGGCACTCAATCCAGCCGGCGCGAGAGTCGGGGATCGGATCGTTTTGAGTTTTGAAACCCGCTCATTGTTAAAAGCCACCTTTTTAATCTACATGTTCCCGATTATCGCTCTAATAGCCGGCGCTGCACTTGGACAGACGCTGGCCTCCGTCATGTTATTCAATTCCTCTGCATTATCTGCTCTATTGGGGTTTGCGTTTTTCTTTACGGCCCTGTATATGATGAAGAAAAGAGCCAATAAAATGGCGAAACAGAACGCATACCAGCCCAAAATTACAAAAATTATAAAATGATCCGGAGGGTGAAACCTGCTGTGGATTCATTTAAGACTGCGATATTGGGGCAAACCGGAATCAAGGTGGGTCGCCTGGGAGTTTCGGCCAGTTACGGTGCCCCGGCTGAAGCCTTTGAAGAGGCCTTTGAAAAGGGCTGCAACTATTTTTACTGGGGGTCCAGGCGCAAAGACGGGATGCGACAAGCGATCATCAACATCTGTCGTAAAGGCCAACGGGATGAACTCGTCGTTCTGATTCAAAGTTATTCGCGTTCAGCCCTTTTGCTGGAATTTTTTTTTAAAAATGCCTTGAAATCCCTCGATATTGATTCTGCAGATGTTCTACTTTTAGGGTGGCATAAGCGGCGGCCGTCGCAACGCCTACTCAATAAATGTCTCGATATGAAGTCAAAAGGGCTTTATCGGTATCTAGCGATTTCCAGTCATAATCGTCCTCTGTTTCCACGCCTGACCCGGGACAATATCTTTGACATTTTCCATCTTCGTTACAATGCCGCTCACCGGGGAGCTGAAACCGAGGTATTTGATCAACTTGACGATCAAAGAAAACAAGGGATTGTTTCTTATACCGCAACTCGCTGGGGCCAGCTGCTGAATCCCAATAAAGTTCCGCCAGGTGAAAAGCCCCTAACAGCCAGCGATTGCTATCGGTTTGTTTTATCAAATTCAAATGTCGATATCTGTATGTGTGGGCCCCGCGATCGCAGCCAAATGAAAGAAGCCTTGCAGAGCCTGGAATTAGGGCCGCTTTCGGCAGATGAGTTGCTGCGGGTGAGAAAGATTGGTGATTATGTGCATCAGCATTCAACCAAGTTTTTTTGAACCAGCTTGAATTCATTCAACTGAAAGTTGTGAAAATAACAGAGAATACCGAATTATACCGCTTGTCATAACAATGTTCCGAAAAAAGGATGGCGGCATAAGAGTTGTCGCAAAAAAAAAAGCGTCCTGCAAACGGAACGTTTTTTTGACAACCACTATAAAAGAGTAGATGGCGATAACGGTGGGGCTTGATATTGATGGCGGGGGGGGCGATTTGATTGTTCAATAAGGTCAAGAAATTCCTATAATTTAAATTTTAGAACGCCCAGATTCTACGATTCATCTTTTTTGGGGAAAAGATCTTCGATTTCAAAATCTTTTATTTTTTGCAGGCAGTTTTCCAGCGCCTTGGTTTCTGTTTCTCCGGCCCCCTGATATTCCTGTTTGGCCACAATATTTATAAGATTGGGCACGGCTACGAATTTTCCAGCCAGATTTCCGGCCTTTGTTTCGTGGACATCGATATAAATTAATCTTTCGTTGCGGATTAAATTATATCTGGAGATTTTTGTCAGAATATCATTTTCATTTAATGAAAGCATAATGGGGTTCCTATCGTTATTCTCTTTCCATGGTGGTTTTTAGGGGGAAGCCATTTTCGCGAGCGATCTTTGTGACGAGATTTATTTTCGTTTCGGCCACTTCGAATGGAAAAACGCCGCATACGCCGACGCCATTTCGATGGACCTGCCACATAAGACGTGTGGCCTCTTCAATGGACTTGTTGAAGACGGCTGTCAGGATCTCAACGACAAAGGCCTTTGTCGTGTAGTCATCATTATGAAGCAGCACCTTATACATGGGGGGCTCGGTTGTTTTGTCTTCAACTTCGTCAAGAACCTCCCCCTCTATATCCGGACGCTCAATGCTCACCTTTGTTGCCCTCCATTCACTCTTGCCTGTCGTACCAGTAAAAATTAAGGGCTTCCGACGAGAAATCAAGTTTTCCGGCCCCTAAAAAAAAGGCAGCTTATCAGCGCTGTATCGGCCGATAAACTGCCTTTTTTGTTGAGCAAATTAAACTAAACGGCAGCCTTTAGCTTCTTGCCTGCTCTAAATTTAACGACGTTTTTGGCTTTGATTTTAATCGGAGCGCCGGTCTGGGGATTGCGTCCCTTGCGGGCCTTTTGACGGGTTTTCTGGAATGTGCCAAACCCGACCAGTGTGACT
>JASFTL010000130.1:0-9081 GCA_050053555.1 Desulfobacterales bacterium | reverse complement strand
TGGGATAACCTTCCAGATCTCTGGCAACAGCAGTGCCGATACGGTCAAACTCCCTTTCGACGATGCGTTCGGCGTTTTGCAGGCCGGCTGCCATCAGCACTTCCCGATTTCGTTGCGCCAGTCTTTTTTCCGCCGATAAAACAGAGGCGGACGTAAAGCGCATGGCGTTGTAAATGATTTTGCCAAACGACATCACTGCCCGATGAAACGGTCTGCGAGCAAAATAAAGTGCGGCCAGAAACAATACGATCCATATCAAAACGGATAACGCAGGGCTGGCCGTTAAATTCAACATATTGGCGACTGTCATAGAACCTCCATTTTGGTTGACGTGTACGGCAAGTTATGAGGACAACATGACCTGATCAAACGGGGCCGTTACTCGGCAGATGACTGAAATGATTTCTACCCTCTCAGCTTATCAAAAAACAGGTTGAATATCAATTTTATGAGACCCTCAAACCTTTTATATATTTGATATTATATTGAATATTTCGATTAATTTCTTTTTGCCAATATCAGAATCTTCAATATCGACGAAATTAAAACCCCGTCTCCGGGAACGGGCGCTTTGCTCGAGTGCTGTACTGCCTAATAATGATTTATTGTTTTGTGCTATTGGGTAATTTCAAAATTAATCGTTTCCAGCAGATTGCCGGAGGCGTCCAGAACATCCACCCGCCAGGAACCAATCTCATGCGCCTGAATTGCCTTTGAGCTGTATGTGCGCCATGTAGCCCCATCAACTGCCAGAGAAACTCTAGCGCGTTCCACATCACCGTAACTCCAGACATGCACAACCTCGGTTGGCTGACTGGCGCCCACAATTTTTGTAAAGCAATACAGCCTGGGAACCGAATTTGAAAAACGGTTAGCGACATCCACCGCTTCCCGTTCGATAACATTCTTGCATATGGCTGCCGCCACAACTTCAATCGTGTCTTGCACTTGGGCCTCAACAGCCGGGATTAAAAGACACAGGGAAATAAGCATTACAATGGCGCCTGAAAAAGAAAACATGGTTTTCATTAAAATGTCCTCCTTGAGGGATAGATTTCGATAAATATCATGATCACTTCTATCGGTATAAATTATAGTGAACTTAAGGAATTTTTCAAATTACATTGATAAAAAGCGCACTTGCGGGTTGCAAGCGTGCTGGAAAAACCGGTTTGAGGTATCGGTTGGCAGAAACCGGAGGTGTAAGCGATATCACCACGCTGAGTGCGGCTGGGATATAACGGATCGGCGCTTGTACGGGGCGCACAGGGGCTGGTATTATTGGTCAGGAAATTTAACGTTGCCTTCAAACTGTGAAGGTTGGTTAAAGTATTGGTCGGGATCGCGCATCAAGGTTTCTAACCGGTAGCGGTAATATCCCAGGCGGACGCGCTTGTTTTTAAAGGATCCGAAAAAATCCAGGGGTTTTTCTTCAAGATCGGCGATTTTAGCTTCCAGACGGTTTTTTTCGAGCGCAATGCGCTCCTCCCGGGTGGGTCCACGTTTGGCCGCGGCCTCTGCAGCTTTTCTTCTCTGTTCGGCAGCGCGCTGTTCCTCTTCCGCTTCAAGCTCTCTGATCAGCTCGGTCATCTCCCGATTATCCGTCTGCGTGCGTTGCTGATCGGCAGCAGCGTCGTGCGGTTTTTCTTTAAATAAAAGCTTTACGTTGGCTGCATTTTCGGGCGGCTGGTTACCGAAATTCTTGACCCCATTTTCATCGGTCCAAGAATATACATCCGAAAATGCGGGCGGAACCCACAGCAAAATTCCGATAAGGAAAAGTAGACGCAAAAAACGTTTCATGATATATCTTCTCCTGGTTAGCCGGCGGGTTATGCTTTTACCTCCTATGGAATGTCTTTCCTCAGGGAAATATAATGATTAGAGATTTTGCTGTCAAATTGATCAAGCGATTGTGACGCTTATTCCTTTTGATCGACGAAGGATCTTAAAATTTCTCCCTGCTGAGCGGGGATCTCATCAAATTTTACCCCGAATCCGCGCGGGCTGCCCCATGAGATCGTTCCGGTGAGTTTGAACGGTTTTTGATTGTTGGGCAGTTTGAAATTCAGCACGATTTTTTGGCCGAGGGTAAATTTTTCATTGGTTTCAATAAACACACCACCGATGCTGATGTCCAGTATGTAGCTTTTATAGTCTTTGTTTTGTACACTGTAATTGGCATTAATCAAGCACGGCTTGCGTGGATTTTCACGCATCGAAGACTCGTTTCCTTCCAGACTGACGGTTCTCTCGGGCAATTCTGCCACCGGCATGGATTCCAGCTGCTCCAACAAAATGATCTGCTGATCTTCCGACATCTCAATGATCAATTTGCACAATTGGGTGCTGACATCATCACCGATGAGCTGTTTTAACAGGATCAATTTTTTGTCCTTAGGCAGGTCATTGATCAGCTTAAATAAGCGTGCCGTGACACCATACTTTCCTAATTGAGGATCCGTATCCAGCATGGAGTTGCTCCTTTGAGCCGCTGATGTGCGGTGAATTGGCCAAAATTTTATTGGTTTACCCTGAGGGTGTCAATATTTATTTCTGATTTTAGTCGGTTAGGCGACTATTTCATATTATCTAGATGATATCTAATTGACACCAAGATTCCTTTTTTCTATTATTTTCTGCTATCTAAAAGCGGAGAGCATTTTTAACTTCACCTAAAAAAGGATTTTAAGCAATGGGAAATTTACACAAAACCGCGTTAAACGATCGTCATGTCGAACTGGGCGCTAACATGGTGGAATTTGCGGGCTGGGAGATGCCGCTGCATTATCAAACCGGTATTGTGCAAGAACACCTCGCCACGCGTAAAGAAGTGGGGCTGTTTGATATTTCACACATGGGCCGCTTTATCGTCAGCGGCAAGAATGCACTTGAATTTTTACAGCATGTGCTGACCAACAATGCCGCTGCCCTGGAGGAAGAAGAAGGCCAGTACACAATGATTCCCAATAAAAACGGTGGCGTCATTGATGATGCCTATCTTTACCGTTTTGTTCCCGATGAATACCTGCTGGTCGTTAATGCGGCCAATCGAGAGAAGGATTTTGCACACCTGGAGAAATGGCGTAAAAAATTTGGTCAGGTCAATTTAACCGACCGCACCAAGGAGCTGGCCATGCTCAGCCTGCAGGGACCCAAAGCCAAAGAGTTGATGCTTGATCTGATTTCTGCAGGCCACCTGCCCGAACCCCTGCGCAACTATCTGAGCACGGCCCATATCAATGGCAGTCAGGTGTTCATTTCCCGAACCGGTTATACCGGCGAGCCGATTTGTTTTGAGCTTTTCATCGAGCGCAACGATGTGGCCATGATCTGGGGGTTGCTGCTGGACAAGGGCGTGCTGCCGATCGGCCTGGGTGCCCGGGACACCTTACGGATGGAGGCTGCACTGCCGCTGTACGGGCATGAACTGGGTCTCGACCCGGAAGGCAAAGAAATTCCAGCCTATGCCAGCATGCTGGCACGCTTTTGTGTCAGTCTTTCTCCTTTAAAAGGTGAGTTCATCGGCCGCAAGGCGCTGACCAAGCAATATGAAGCCTTTAAGCGCATCGTCGACAGAGACTATTCGTTAATTGCAGACCTCCCGCGAATCATTCAGCCCATCGCGCTGATCGATAAGGGAGTTGCCAGGGCCGAAGCAAAGGTGTTTCGCAGCGGCAAACATGTGGGGTATGTGACCAGCGGGACCATGGTTCCGTTATGGCAAAGCGAAGGGATTGGTCTGACCACGCGGCAGAGTGAAGATAAAGGCCGTCGTGCCATCGGATTGGCTCTGTTGGACAGCGATTTGGTGGAAGGCGATGAGGTTGAAATCGATATTCGGGGCAAACGCGCTCGGGCCTTGATCGTTCCCTATCATATGCGAGCTGAAGCCCCGCCCCATTCCTGGCCGATCTCTTATGATCAGCTTCGCAAAGACCGCGAAGCGATTTGTGCGACTGAGAAAATGGAGCAAAACGCTAAAACGCTGATCAGCAAAGCCGTCGACAACCATACTTGGCGGCAACAACAATGTGTGAATTTGATTCCTTCCGAACAGACAGCCTCTCCACTGGTGCACATGCTTTCCATAACTGACCCTTCTGGCCGTTATGCCGAGCACAAACAGGTCAAAGCTTTCAAGGAGGCCAATGTCTTTTACTATCAGGGCACAGATTTTATTGCCGAGGTTGAATACCTGCTGACCTGCGAGTTTCAGCGTTTTTTAGAGTGCAGTGAAGTTGAAACACGGGTAATTTCAGGCCAGATGGCCAACATGGCTGTGTTTAGCGCTCTGGTGGATTATTTGAATCGTGCCGACCGCAAAAGTGAACAGCGCCGTATCCGCAAAGTGATGAATAACCACATTATCAAGGGAGGGCATCTGAGTGCTCAGCCCATGGGGGCGCTGCGCGATTTTGTGATGCGAGATCCCATATGGGAAAAGGCGGCGGTGGTAAACTTTCCGGTTCTGGAAGACAATCCGTATAAAATTGATGTTGATGCCGCCCGCGAACTGATCGTCGAACATCGTCCGGAGCTGATTATCTTGGGCAAAAGCATGATGATCCATAAAGAGCCGGTAAAAGAAATGCGCGCCATCATTGATGAACTTTCGCTGGAATGCATGCTGATGTATGACATGGCCCATGTGCTGGGACTGGTGGGCCCTTATTTCCAGCAGCCTTTTCAGGAAGGGGCCGATATTGTGACCGGCTCAACCCATAAAACGTTTTATGGCACGCAGCGCGGCATCGCCGCCGTAAACTATACCGAAGACGATTTGCAGTATGAATTTTGGGAAGCCATCCAGCGGCGGGCTTTCCCCGGCAGCACCAGCAACCACCACCTGGGCACCTTGCTGGGTCTGCTTCTGGCGGCTTATGAAATGAACGCATTTAAAGATGACTATCCCAAAAAAGTGGTGGCCAATGCCAAAGCATTTGCCCGGGCATTGAAAGACTGCGGTCTGGGAGTAGCCGGCGAACCGGAAATTTCGTTTACCGAAACCCATCAGGTGATCATTAATGTGGGTTATGCGAATGCGCCAGAGATCGCCCGGCGCCTGGAGGACAACCATATCATTCTCAACTATCAGGCTGCTCCGGATGAGGAGAGCTTTTCGGCAGCCGGCTCGCTGCGAACCGGCGTGCAGGAAATGACGCGATTTGGAATGGAAGCTGAGGATTTTGAAGCCCTCGCCCAGCTGATGGCAGATGTGATCTTAAAAAACAAAAATGTTCGCAAAGAAGTTATGGATTTTCGGAAACGATTTTTGGAGATGAAATACTGTTTTGCAGGCGAAGAATTTGAAGCGCTTCTGCAGAAGTTGCACCAAATCATTTAGCAGCGGACGATAAAATACACCTCGTGTTTCCAGGTTGAGCCGGTTAAAATAGGGGAAATATCTGGTTTTATTTTTTCCGGAAAACGGCTCAACCGACAAGGAGGGCAGTCATGGGTGACATCCGAATGACCGGAGAAATTCGTACGGATTATGATTGCGAAAGCACCGGTATGCCGGCCGAACGTTGGGCTGAAGCCGTTTTTAAGATCGGAGATGAAGAGATGGTTCTGGAAATCAGCATCGAAAAAGACGTTGTCGTCGCCATTATGGTTGGAGAAAATGCGGCCTGGCGGGGCACACTCAAAGGATTCAAGCAGTTTCTAAGAGGCGAGATAGGGGTGCATGAATGACAGGTCCCCAACCCTGCCCGCGGGATGACCGACCTGGGCCGATGCTGTAATCTGCTTTTGCTTTAGAATTTTGAAGGTGCGGCGTGCAACTTAATGACGTTATCGCTGAGCTTAGATCGATGGGAGACCCGCAGGCGGCAGCCGGGATGGCCCGATATGGTATCAATGCCGACCGGGCGTTAGGGATCTCTATTCCCAGGCTTCAGGAGTTGGCTAAAAATATTGGCAAAAACCACAAATTGGCGGACGAACTGTGGTTGTGCGGCATCCATGAGGCGCGCATCCTGGCCTGTATGATTGATGACCCGCAGCAGGTCACCGAAGACCAGCTGGAACGCTGGGTAAAAGAATTTGATTCCTGGGATCTCTGTGACCAGTGCTGCAATCGTCTGATCCGAAGAACAGAATTTGCCCATCAAAAAGCACTGGTCTGGGCTCGCCGGCCCGAAGAATTTGTCAAGCGGGCCGGCTTTGTCTTGATGGCGGTGCTGGCCGTTCACGACACAAAGGCTGCCGACGGGCAATTTGATGCATTCTTTGGGCTGATTAAAAAGGAAGCGGCCGACGGGCGTAATTTTGTTAAAAAAGCGGTTAACTGGGCCTTGCGGCAAATCGGCAAACGCAACCTATCCCTGAATCGAAAGGCGATTGCCGTGGCGGATGAAATTGAACAATTTGAATCCCAGGCAGCGCGGTGGGTGGCTGGGGATGCTCTCAGAGAATTGAGAAGCGATAACGTTCAGGAAAGATTGTCCGCAGCCGCCAAGCGTTAGCTATCCCACAAATACGCATTCAACCAGCCCCAGAGCGGATGATATGACCGTTACGGCATCATCGACATTAAGCGTGGCGGTATTGAGGACCAGATCATAATTGATGGGATCGGCAATATCCGCGTTAAAATACTTGCGAATGAAAGCGCGTCGGTCAGATTCGGTGCGCATGACCCTTCTTCTGGCCTCTTCTGTGGAAATATCGAATTCTTTGGAAACATTTTGTATGCGCCATGACTGCGGCGCCACAATGCGTACACTGAATCTTTTTTCAGGAGGTAAAACAAAATTGGCGCCTCTTCCGACAACCACCGCCCGCCCGTGTTTTCCGATAGTACCGATTACTTTCATCAGATGCTGCAGGTATTCATCCGGCCACAGATGCCGATCATATACCAGAGAAGATATCCAGTCCTCCAGCATTGAAAGCCCGCGCTCATCCAGAGTTTCAAGTAGTTTTTCACTGACATCAGCGCTTTTGGCAATCTCATTGATGACTTCCTGATGGAAGATATCGATGCCGAGTTTGTCGGCCAATTTAGCTGCGATGATGCGGCCGCCACTGCCCGGCTCTCTGGATACGGTGACGATGGAAACACCTTCTTTTACTTCCTTTCCTTCTTTTCGCATGATTTGCCAGCGTTGCACCTGTTCTTCAATCATCCGAGGTATGGTTTTCATAAACCCTCCTTTTTTCATACACTGAGGTGATAATTTTTGGATTGGAAGACCCAGTCCATCGCCAGCCATATCCCAACACCGATAATTGCACGGGGCTAGCCCTGTTCCAATTTAAGAATAGGCCTCTTCCCTGTCAATTTTTTGTTGACTTCTATCTGACAAAAAATAACTATCTGAAATCTGAAAAATGTTTGTGGCGATTTTTTGCTCACAGAATCAATGCCCCGCAAGAGGCTTAACGATTTTTTAACCGATAACACATCGCATCGAGGACAGGACGATGACCACTGACCTTAAAGGCAAAGCCGCTCTGGTGACCGGTTCAGGGAAAAAGGCCGGTATCGGTTATGGGATTGTTCGCAAACTGGCAGAGTGCGGCGCAAACGTCATCATGGCCGATTTGGTGGCAACAGAAGCCCGACCGAATGAACCGTTATCCAGTAACCGGGTTGAAATGACGCGTCTTGCAAAAGAACTGGAAAAGGCATTTAAGATCAAGGCGATACCCGTTGAATTGGATGTAACGCTTCAGGAATCGATTGCGAAGATGGTTGCTAAAGTACAAAAGCAGTTTAGCCGCATTCATATTTTATGCAACAATGCCGGCACCGTTTTTGGGGTGCCTAACGCGATTCATACTTACGATCAAGACGCCTGGATGAAAACCATCGACGTGAACCTGCATGGTGTATTTCGGGTCTCTCAAGCAATTGTACCCTTGATGACGAATAGCGGTGGTTGCATTATTAATGTCGCTTCCAGGGCAGCAAAGGTGCCGCCGTTGTTTAATGGTGCCTATGCCGTGGCCAAGGCAGGGGTTGTTATGCTGACCAAAGTCATGGCCAAAGAACTGGCCGGTGCCGGAATACGGGTCAATGCCATCTGTCCGGGGGTCATTCAGACCGATTTTACCGCCTGGCGGTTTAAACTGGAGGCCGATATATTGGATTCAACCGTTGAAGAGCGCGAAGCGGAAATGCTTAAAAGCATTCCCATGGGTCGCCTGGGGACGACCGCTGAAGTTGCAGATCTGGTGGCTTTTCTGGCCTCGGATCAGTCTGCATACATTACCGGCCAGGCGATTAATATAACCGGGGGTCAGCTCATGGAGATTTAATTTCGATTTATAAACGGCCCTTTTCCCGATGCGCTGTGTTCTCCGCGCATTTATGCCTGCGACGTACTTCAAGTACGCCTCGGCCTAAATCCTTGTGCGGCCTTGCGCATCAGAAAAATTCCCTATTTCTAAATCGAAATTTCATTATTTTTTATAATTATTGATACAGAGGAGGACATTTATGGGAATGATATCGGGTGGGCAACTGGTAGCCGAAGCGCTGATTCAGAAAGAAGTTGAGACCATATTTACACTCAGCGGGGGTCACATTACGCCGATTTATCAATATCTGGAAAATTCGCCGATTACCCTGTTTGACACCCGCCATGAACAGGCCGCAGTTTTTATGGCCGAAGCCTGGGGCCGAATGACGCGCAAACCGGGGGTTGCGATGGTAACAGCAGGCCCGGGTTTTACAAATGCCCTCAGCGCAATCGCCAATGCCCGGTTTGCCAATACACCCCTGGTGCTTATTTCCGGATGTGTTGGAATTGACTGTATTGAAAAGTTGGATCTACAGGATATGCGCCAGTTGCCGGTTATCGAGCCGATGGTAAAGAAGGCCCTGATCTGCCATAAACCGGAACGAATTCCTGAGTTCATTGATTTTGCTTTCCGGACGGCCATCAGCGGTCGACCCGGACCGGTTTATTTGGAACTCCCGGTTGATGTTTTAAACGCCAGCGTCAGTTCAGACAACATTAAAAAGCCGCACACCGTCATTGAATCGCACCCGGTAGACTTGGATAAAGTTGAACAGATTTTATCCATGCTCGAAGAAGCGACCCAACCGGTTATTATCGCCGGCAGCGG
>JASFTL010000129.1:0-9146 GCA_050053555.1 Desulfobacterales bacterium | reverse complement strand
CGCCACTGGATTTGGCGCAAATATTTGAGGGTGTGGGGGTGGGTCAGAAAATTGCCTTCAGACCCCACTTCCCGGATGGCATCCAGCGCAAGCATGTCCTCATCAACGGGAATGCCCTGTGCCAGACGCCGGACCTGATCAATGACTTCATCAAGAATCACCACCAACTCCAGACTGCCCGTACGCCCAAAATCCAGATAGCCGACATCATGATTTAAATTGGATCCGGCCATGGCAGATACAAACGTCAGCAAACCGGCTTCAAATGTGGCCTGTCCATCCGGAATTTGAGCATCACTGGTGCCGACATAACCCAAGCTGGGGAGGTTGTAGAAGTGGCTCATTTCGATCACAGCCAGATAAGCCAGAAGGTATTCCGGTGCATTATAAGTACACTGACCGGTTGCCATGTCTAAAACCGCAGGGCCGGTTCCCATCAAAAATGGTGCGCCTTTGCTTTTCAACTGATGGATCACCAGCCCGCAAAAGCATTCGGCCAATCCCTGAGCCACATGACCGGCAATCGTAATGGGCGCAGTGGATCCGGAAATGGGTGCCGGTGAATAAACGACCGGAATGGATTTTTCAGCACAAAACAAAAGCTTATCAATACTGTCAAAAGGATGCTTCAACGGACTGATCGGTTCGCAAAAGTGGATAAAATAAGGTCTGGATTGCAACGCATCTTCACTATTTCGCAAAATTTTAGCAATCTGCCACATGGCGCTCAAATCTTCACGCCCTTTGGCCGTGCAGACAATGGGCTTGGTGGAATTGGCCGCCATGGCCCCAAAGCCTTCCAAATAGGCTCGCCCAGGAGGTTGCTCGGAGGCAAAGGCAAAAGACATGATAAAATCAATGTTGGGCAAGGCATCGGCCACCCGCGCTGCTCGGCTGACGTCCTCAAGAACACACTGGTGCCGTTCGTTCTTGATCGAGTCATGTGAAAAAATAAGATCCGAGCCGGTGCCAAAATACGCGCGACGACCCCCGAGATCCATGCAGTGGTTTGCCTCCCGATCGTAAACGGCAATGTTTTTGGGGGCGCTATCTACGGCCTGTAAGACCAGATCGGGTGGTATTTTTACGATATGATCATTTTCAACCTTACAGCCGGCGCCCGCAAGCAATTCGAGCGCCTGATCATGAAATATCTTCATACCGATTTGCGCCAGGATTTTCAGCGCCGTCTGATGGATTTTGTCCTTACTTTGATTCGAAAGAAAATTTAAGGTTGGTGCAACAAGGGGGGAATCTACACTCATTATGCTGCTTCCACTGCCTCGCAGATTGAAATCAGGCTGCCGGTTGAGTTGCGTATTGCGGCCGGGTGAGGCCCAGCTCGGCCAGTTTTTCGGCCTCCGGATGTCCCTTATCGTCCCAGCCCATGATATTATAAAACTCCTGCTTCATGGGGTCCATCCACTCGGCCGGTTTGGAGGGTGCTATGCCGGCATTATATTCTTTCTCAAAAAACATATCCGGTAAGCGGTCATTCGAAATTGTAGCTCCATGCTGCAGGTTAAACAGACGCTCCAGGTTGACAATTCTTTCGCCAACCATAAAAAGCTCGGTGACGCCGATCTCCTGGCTGCTCAAAGCAGAAACGAGTTCGGCCTCACCCACCAGATCATAGGCACAAATTAGACAGAGTGCCGGAACCTTACAAAGTCCCAGACAGTCTAAAACCGAACCGACAATCATGGATCGTCGCACCAGTTCGGCTTTGCCCTGTATCGACCGCGGGTCGGCTGAAACGGGAATGCCAAAGACTTTTGTCGCCTTATCCGGCAACCACTTATATTCAAGGGTTGCATAGATATCACTGAAATCCGCGCCGCGGTTGGACACCGAATACCCCAGGGCCGTTCCCATCATGTTATAGGGGTGATAGCCGGCCATTTCCAGTCCTTTAATGTGGGCAGCATAGTGCTCGGCTCCGCGGCCGATGATCTGTGCGGCCTGCCGGACACCTTTGGCAAGGATTCTGCCAAATCCCTCACCATAGGCCATTTGCCGGATGAGCGTTTCCATCGTCTCCCCATTACCCCAATTCAGGTCCAATCCGCCGGTATCGAATTTTGATAAAATTCCACGATCGAACAGATCCATGGCAAAGGCAATGACGGCTCCGGCTGAAATGCTATCGAGCCCCAGCCGGCTACACAGGTTGTCCAGATAAACCAGGGTCCGCAAATCATTTAACCCGCACCTGGCGCCCAGCGCCAGCATAGGTTCGAATTCAGGTCGCACCGCTTCCCGGCCTCTAAGTTTGCCTTTTGAAAATCGAAGATCGGCTTTGCATTGAACCGGACAGCGCGGACAACCATGCTTACGCGTAATATTTTCTTTCAGGCGCTTGCCGTCAATACGCTCGGCGGCCTCATAGTGATAGTCGCGATAATTGCGCGTGCCTAAAATACCCATCTCATCTGCCCAGCTCACATAGCCGGCCCCGCCATGTTCTTTCATGGATTTAAAATCAGGCGAGTTTTTTATCTGCCACAGATAGCGCTTGACGGCTTCATGGAAGTCATTATTAGGACGAAATACAATTTGGGACGTTGCGGCCTTGACGACAATGGCTTTCAGATTTTTAGATCCCATAACGGTACCCATGCCGGTGCGCCCGGCGGCATGATCCCGTTCGCTAATGATACAGCCGAAACGACACCCATTTTCGCCGGCCGGACCGATGGCCAGAATTTTTAATTTTTCACTGCCCAGCCGGGTTTTCAACCGATCCTGAGTTTCCCAGGTGTCCTTGCCCCAGAGAGATTTGGCATTGCGGATTTCAATAAAATCACCATCAATCCAGAGGTACACCGGTCTCGAAGCCCGACCGTGTATAACCACCTGTTGGATGCCACACAAGCGCAGGCTTATGCCAAATCCGCCACCGACATTGGAGCCGCCTAAGATTCCTGTTAGGGGAGACAGGGCATTGATGTGCAGTCTGGAAGAAGCCGGTGCCGGGGTACCGGTTAATAATCCAGTGGACATCGAGAGAATATTTTGGGATCCCAGGGGATCGGTTCCCGGAAGAATATGATCATAGAGGAACTTAACATTGAAACCGCGGCCGCCAAGATATTTTCTGGCTATGCCATTTGGGTAATCAGAAAGCTTCCATGTTTCTGTGGTTAAATCGATATCAAGAATTTGTCCGAATATGCTCATGGGTCTGAGAACGCACCTTTCAATTCAACTTAGCCCGTGTTTGATAAAGATCTAGCAAAAACAATTATACTTATAGAAATGCAAAATCCCTGTCAAGAAGGAATATACCGACCATTGCTGAATATGTTATCGGCATTTGAGCACGTTTTCTCAACTGGTTTTTCCCTAAAATGAGCATTCCAAACTACTGCAGATCGCCGACCTGTTTTTCAACCGCATTGAGAATCATACCATTGCGGATCAGCTGCTTCACGGCGGCGATATCGGATGAAAGGATGCGGTCCTTTTCAAGGTGAGGAACCGCCTTGCGGATAACCTGGTAGGCGGCCAGGGTGCCTTCGCCGGGCTTCATATTGGTAAACAGATCCAGGGCCTGGGCGGCACACAGCAATTCAATCGCAATGACACTTTCGGTGTTGGCGACGATATCCCGGCATTTTCGAGCCGAAATCGTTCCCATGGAAACATGGTCTTCCTTGTTGGCAGAGGTGGGAATCGAATCGATACTGGCCGGATGACAGAGCACTTTGTTTTCAGAAACCAGCGCTGCGGCGGTGTATTGAGCAAGCATGAATCCTGAATTAAGACCGTTGTCATCCACCAGAAAGGCCGGCAGGCCGCTAAGCATGGGATTGACCAGGCGTTCGATTCTCCGCTCGGAGATATCCGCCAGCTCGGCAACGGCAATGCCGAGAAAGTCCATCGCCATGGCGATCGGTTGGCCGTGGAAGTTGCCGCCCAGCAGAACCTCTTCTGAATCTGAAAAAATCAGCGGATTGTTGGTCGACGAATTCATTTCGGTTTCAATCACGTTATGACAATATCTGACTGCGTCCCGGCTGGCCCCGTGGACTTGAGGCGAGCACCTTAATGTATAAGCATCCTGGATTCGGGAGCAATCCTTATGGGAAGTGATGATTTCACTGTTTTGGGTGATGCGCGCCATGTTATCGGCCACGGCTGCTTGGCCGGGATGGGGTCGCACCCGGTGGATCTTGGGGTCGAATTCGGTGCGACTGCCCATCAATACCTCCAGGCTCATGGCCGCGGCAATGTCGGTCAATTTGGCAAGCAGGCCGGCATCAAAGACTGCCAGTCCGCCAATGGCGGTCATGACCTGGGTGCCGTTGACCAGCGCCAGGCCTTCACCGGATTCCAAACGCAAAGGCTTCAAACCGCATTTGCTCAGTGCCTGCCGACCAGACAGCCGCTGGCCTTTGAAATAGGCCTCCCCCAAGCCGAGAAGAACCAGGCCGAGGTGAGCCAAAGGCGCCAGATCGCCGCTGGCACCCACCGATCCCTTTTCCGGTATCACCGGGCATACGCCCCAGTTCAAAATCGCGGCCAGTTGTTGCACGGTTGATAGACAAATACCGGAATGCCCTCTGGCCAGGTCTTTTATACGCAATGCCAGGATGGCTCTGACGGTTTCCTCATCAAAAGGCTTCCCGACACCGGCGGCATGACTCATCAGTATGTTTTTTTGAAGCCGACGGGTGTCTGCCTTGGATATGGCCACTTCACTGAGAGCACCGAATCCGGTGGTGATTCCGTAAATTCTTCGTTCATCCTGCACCCAGCGCTCGATAAGATGTCGGCTTTTTTTTATTTGCTTTTCGGCATCGGCTGTCAGCTGAACCTTGGCACCTTTACGGGCAATGGCAATCAAGTTTTCCAGGGTCATCCCTTCCACACCAAGATATATTGGCTTCATGGCATCAACCTCGCGTTTACCTTGGATCCGCTTTAGGCGGATTAAAATTAAATTCTGACATTTTCCTTTTTTGACGGGCCTCATCCACCGCAGGCGGACTCAACTGGTCAACCTCCAAAAGGGGTCTACTATTTTAAAGACAGCTTTTATAACCATTATTGAAATCGCCTGAGATTAAAATAGACGCTTGAACAAAGCGTTGTCAATTATTACCTTGAAACCCTGGCAGATACAAGTTATCCTGCCGGCCATCAATGCTTATCCGGCTCTTTAATTTGCAATGCTCAACTTCGGTTAAAAATTCCTTGAGCAGATCCAACAGACATGAATCTCAACAGCAGCCAAATACAGCGCTTTTGCCACATCTTTAAAATCCCCGACTTTATGAAACCGTGGCTGGATCGGTTTTTTGAGGCCCCTGAAATTGATCTGGTTTTAATGCTTGCCGACGGACCCATGAGCGCTGAGGAAATCTCAAATCGGATTCATAAAAGGCATCAAACAGCTGTAAAGGCAAATGTGCGGACTTTTTTGGAACGCGCCTATAAGCGCGGCATCATCAACCGGCGTCAAGACGGTCGCTATGAACCCGCCGATCTTCATACCCGCTATGATGTCTGGGCCATGTTTGAAGGTTGGAAAGACATCCCTGAGTCGATTCGCGAACAGCTCAACGCCCGTGAATTGGAATACTCAGAGCGACACTACCAAGATAGCGTCAAAGGCATGAAAAAAGGTCAAGCTAGAAATCCGTCGGAAATATATGCCGAATACATCCTCTTGCATGAAAGCAAGGCCCTGCTTGACAAGGTCGACCACGTATATCTGCTACCGTGCACCTGCAGATCCATGATGCAGCGCTGCGACCAAAGCGTTTATACCTGTCTACGATTCGACAATTATCGAAACCTCGGCTGGGAAATTTCCAAATCCAGAGCAAAGGAAATTATACAAGCGGCGAATAAAAAAGGACTCATGCAAACCGCTGAAGTGGCCCTCACCGAGGAGGGTGCCATAACCGGCGCTATTTGCAATTGCTGTGCAGACTGCTGTGCACATCCTGAGCTGGCCCAACGCTACGATGCCCAAAATATATGGCCGCTTTCGCGCTATGTGGCGCGGCACTTAGCGGATCGGTGCACGGCCTGCGGGTTGTGCGCCAAACGCTGCCCGTTTCAGGCCTTTACCGCTGAAAAAATTGAACCTGACAAAAAAGACACCCCGCACCTGTCTGCCGAAAAGCTCAAAAAAATATATTTTCACAAAAAAGAATGTCGCGGGTGCGGGGTTTGCAGCACCGCATGCCCGGAAGAGGCCATCGTAATGATTCCCCTTGATGCTTGCAACGAAACCTATTCTTTGATAACGCGATTGGGGTGTGGCTCCAAATCCGTGGCGACAACGGACAAATCATAAGATCTAAAATGAGCTTCTCAAATTTTAGATAAGTAAAAATAGCATTATGCTTCTGGGGTTACACACCTATAGCCTTTATTTGCACGGCATCGGGCAGGCCTGGGCCGACTTTAACCTGCCCTGGCCCAGGCAGTTGAGCACCTTCGAGCTTTTGGACCAGGCGGTTCACTGGGGTCTGGACGGCCTGCACCTGGACGACGGGGTTCTGGAAAATTTGGAGTCGTCTTATCTTAAAGAAGTCGGTGCGGAAGCAGGTGAGCGGGATCTGTACCTCGAATACAACTTTTCCATGGATCTTGGCGGTCAGGGGATCGGAATACAGCATGATCTGGCTGAGGCGATTGCCACAGCACAAACTTTAGGTGCGGATATCGTCAAGGTCAGTATGGATTTAATACGTCCGCGACCCGTCGCCGCCAGCCGCTTCCATCCCGATGTGATGGCACAGATAAAATCCGTTGCCTCCCGCCTAAAGCAAATGGCTCCGGCTGCCGAGGCCGCCGGTGTCAAAATTGCGGTCGAAAATCATTGCGACAGCTTTTCCGAAGAAATCCTCTGGCTGTTGGACCGAGTAGACAGCCCCCTGGTCGGTGCCTGCATTGATACGGTCAACGCCTTGATGGTCATGGAAGATCCGATGACGGCCATTGAAAATCTGGCTCCGCGAGCCTTTACGAATCATTTTCGAGATGACCGTATCGAATTTCAGCGCCATGGATTTAATCTTGTAGGGACTGCGGTGGGCGACGGTGACATTGATATCAAGCGCGCCTATGAGATCATCAAAACCAACTCATGCATGAATCGAATCAATATTGAAACCGAGATGGAAATTCCGCTTGACGATATGGAAACGGCCCTGAGGATGGAAAAGGAGACGATCGAACGTAGCATTAAATATTGTCGAACGGTTTTAGGAATAACGAAAGATAACACGAGCTAAGGAAAAATGGTCATGGTAGATAATGCACGTATTTCAAAGGCAATGACGATTAAACTGGAAGACATGTTTGATGACCTGCCGGAGATGCCGGAATTTGCCAGTGGGATCCGACGGGCCCCCACTCGGCATTTCACACTGAGCCCTAATGATACCCAGCTCGCATTAAAAAATGCGCTGCGCTACATTCCCGAACGCTGGCATCACCAGCTGGCACCCGAATTCTTAGAGGAGCTGTTGACACGGGGAAGAATTTACGGTTATCGATTCCGACCCCAGGGTCATATCAAAGGCGGGCCGATCGATGAATACCGCGGCCGCTGTGTCGAGGGCCGAGGCTTTCAGGTCATGATCGACAACAACCTGGACGATGATGTCGCACTGTATCCTTACGAGATGGTCACTTACGGGGAAACCGGTCAAGTCTGTCAAAACTGGATGCAATATCGCCTGATTAAAAAATACCTGGAAGAATTGACCCGGGAGCAAACCCTGGTCGTAGCGTCCGGCCACCCCTTAGGACTGTTCAAATCATCGCGGCAATCACCCCGGGCGATCATCACCAACGGCCTGATGGTGGGCTGTTTTGACGATCCGCAAAACTGGAACCGGGCTGCCGCAATGGGGGTTTCCAACTACGGTCAGATGACCGCCGGCGGCTGGATGTATATCGGCCCCCAGGGGATTGTGCACGGAACCTACAGCACCATCTTGAATGCCGGCCGGGACAAGCTGGGCATACCTGCCGACCAAGATCTGACAGGGCGCTTATTTGTCACTTCCGGTCTCGGGGGCATGAGCGGTGCTCAAGGCAAGGCCATTGAAATTGCCAACGGAGTGGGCATCATCGCTGAAGTCGACTATTCCCGCATTCAAACCCGGCTTGAACAAGGATGGATCAGCCAGGCCATTGATGATCCGGCCGAAGTTTTCAAGCTGGCTGTCGAACACCAACAGAAAAAAAAGAGCATTGCGATTGCTTATTACGGAAATGTGGTCGATCTACTGGAATACGCGGTCAACAACAAGATAAAAATCGATTTGTTATCGGATCAAACCTCCTGTCATGCGGTTTATGAAGGCGGCTATTGTCCCCAGGGGATTTCCTTTGAAGAACGCACCGAATTGCTGCGCACCGGCCGTTCAGGCTTTAAAGAGATGGTCGATTCTACCTTACGGCGTCACTATGAGTTGATTAAAGCCCTAACGGACCGCGGCACCTATTTTTTTGATTACGGCAACAGTTTCTTAAAAGCCGTCTTTGATGCCGGCGTTAGTGACATCTGCAAAAACGGCCGGGACCCCCTTGACGGTTTCATTTTTCAGTCCTACGTCGAAGACATCATGGGACCGATCCTGTTCGACTATGGTTACGGGCCTTTTCGCTGGGTGTGTCTGAGTGGCAAAGACGACGATTTAACGAAAACTGACCGGGCCGCCATGGAATGCATCGATCCCGAGCGGCGATATCAGGATCGTGATAATTACGTCTGGATTCGCGATGCTCAGAAAAACAAACTGGTAGTGGGGACTCGGGCTCGAATTCTATATCAGGACGCCATGGGGCGCATGAATATCGCCTTAAAGTTTAATGAGATGGTTCGCAACGCTGAAATCGGTCCGGTGATGCTGGGCCGGGACCATCATGATACCGGAGGCACGGATTCGCCTTTCAGGGAGACCGCTAACATCAAAGACGGTAGCAATATCACCGCCGACATGGCGATCCAGTGCTTTGCCGGTAATGCCGCCCGAGGCATGAGCCTGGTGGCGCTGCATAACGGCGGCGGTGTGGGTATCGGCAATGCCATCAACGGGGGTTTCGGACTGGTGCTGGATGGCAGCGAGCGGGTCGATGCGGTCATCCGCCGTGCCATTCCCTGGGATGTGATGGGC
>JASFTL010000128.1:0-9211 GCA_050053555.1 Desulfobacterales bacterium | reverse complement strand
TATCGCCGCATCAGGATTCTATTTCCTTGCCCAGGCATATCGATTGGCGCAGCCATCGACAATTGCGCCTTTTGAGTATATTGCAGTTCCCTTGAGTGTCGTCTGGGGTTATCTTTTTTTTAAGGACATTCTTGAATTTCAATCCATTGCCGGCATGATATTAATTGTTGGGAGCGGGCTATATATATTTGGGAGCAAGAAAGGATTAACCAACAAGTACATGTTAAGCATATTTAAGACAAAAATAAGAAGGTAATGGTATTCAATTTTAAAGCTCCTTGCCATAGTTTGCCAAGTCTTAGCATTAAAATATCAATTATTCGGTAAACATTCGGTAAATCTTCGTAAACCCTTATGGTTGTAAGATCCACTTCGGGTTCGACTCCCGCCGCCTCCACCAGTCTTCGTTCTGAAAAGCATTCGCTTTTCAAAACTTCGCATTGGCAAGCCAGGGAGAATCAACGGTTTGAACAATTTTCCTTAGACCCACATTTTAGTCAGCGAGATTGATGAAACGTGTCATTACACAGGGATTGCCGAAGATCTTGATTCAATTTCGCTTTAAAAGCATGCGAATTGAATCTCTGCGTGAAATCGATCGATCAATTTTCATCGAGGACACCTCTTTCCTCAAGCGCGTCAAGCCGGGTTCAGGTGACCGCCGCCCGCACCTGGTATTTCGGATCCTGCCAGATCTCATTGGCCATGATATCGGCCAGAACATCCACGGCATCCCATACATCCGTATAGCGAAGATAAAGCGGCGTGAAACCAAAGCGCAGGATGTCCGGGGTGCGGAAATCACCGATCAGGCCCCGTTCGATCAGGGCCTGCATGACGGCATAACCGCTCGGGTGGCTCAGAGAGACCTGGCTGCCGCGCCGGTCTGCCGCACGGGGACTTGCGATGCCAAAGCCGTATGGACCGCATTTCTGCTCTGTCAGGGCAATGAACAGATCGCCCATTTTTTTGGATTTTTCCCTGATGTTGTAAATGTCGGCACGCACCATGATATCCACGCCCACCTCCAGCGCACAGAGGCTGATGATCGGCTGCGTTCCGCACAGCATGCGGTTGATACCCGCACCGATTTCATAATCCCGGGTGAAGTCAAACGGCGCACGATGGCTCCACCAGCCCGTCAGAGGCTGCTTGACATGGTCTTGGTGCCTTCTGGCCGCAAAAATAAAGGCCGGGGCGCCCGGTCCGCCGTTAAGGTACTTATAACCGCAACCCACGGCGAAGTCGGCCCCGGCGCCGTTCAGATCAACGGGAACGGCACCGGCACTGTGGCACAGGTCCCAGACGGTCAGTGCGCCATGCTGGTGGGCCCTGGCAGTGATGGCATGCATATCCAGCCGGTGTCCGGTTTTGTAATGCACGTCGGTCAGGGATACGACCGCCACACGGTCATCTATCGCCCCCATCAGGCCGTCTTTTTCCACAAACCGGATCTGATGCCGCTGCCCCAGAAATTCGACCAGACCCTGGGCAATGTAATTGTCGGTGGGAAAATTGCTGCCCTCCATAACGATAACCCGCCGATCGGAATTGATCATCAATGCAGCCGCAAGCACTTTGAACAGGTTGATGCTTGTGGAGTCCGTTGCAACAACCTCACCTTCATGCGCACCAATAATCTTAGCGATTTTATCCCCGATGCGCCGGGGGGCATTGAACCAGTCGGCGGTATTCCAGCTCCGGATCAGGTCATGCCCCCATTCCTTCTCTGTCACCTCGCCCACCCGCCCGGCGACGGCCTTTGGCATGGCACCCAGGGAGTTGCCGTCCATATAGATTACATCGGGCGGGATATAAAATTCCTTGCGGAAGGAGGCCAGTTGATCTTGGCGGTCAAGTTTCTCAAAATCTTCACGCGTTAACGCGTTCATAGCGATACTCCCGGATTAGAGTGCATCAGCTGCATGCTTTTGCGCCATGATGACGACATGCTAATTGAGGCCATACTTTTCTTTGAGTATTTCTGACAGCTGTTTGATGGATGCAAATGCGTTTTCGACTGTTTTTTCCTTGTCCGGATTGACCAGGCAGCAGGTGGCCGGAGACAGCATACTTTTCGTCAGCATATAATCGATATCGATGCCTTTTTTAGCCAGGATCTGCCAGACACTTTCCATTTGCACAATCAGTGAATCCATGCTTTCTTTTTCAAAAAATTCCATTGCGGTCGGCACAATTCCCCAGACCAGCACGCCATCCCTCTCGATAAAGCGCTTGATCGATGATGCATAAGAAGAAAATATTTCGGCGTTGGTGTAAATATCCATGGACAGGACATCGATATCCAGCCGCAGCAAAAAATCCCAGTCCGGATTACCGCAGAGATGGATGCCGCGCGGCCGATCGATCATGGAAAAAAACAGATCCAGATCGGCTTTGGCCTTTACATCCCCATAGCCGGACATGGCTGAAAAAAGAAATTGCAGCCCGGGTTCGTCGATAAACATAAACGCATTTGGGTTGAGCATTTTCAAACGATCCAGCTGAACATTGATGCGTTTGGCCAAAAACTCAAGCATAAAAGGCCGCACCGTGTCGTCGAACAGAATCGGGCGCTCATCCTGATCCAAAATGTTGAAGCCGAAGCTGATGGGACCTTCCAGCTGGCCCCGGATGGCCGGGCGATCCGACAGATTCAACGATAAAAACCGGTGGTAGACAACCGAGTACTTTTCACTCACGTCAAAATATTGCGGCTCGTCAAAATGGCTCATGGTTTCTTCGAGCTCATCGATGAATTTTTCCAGCGAAAATCTCAGGGTACGCTTTTTGACATCGAGCAAAATGCCCGGAAAGTGCTCGGCCGCCTGCACGTACATGTCTTCATAGTAACTGAAATTGGGCAACTGAGGCCAGAACGGCACGTCCAGCGACAAGGCAGCGTCGAGGGCGCGCTTAACATCGGTGTGCGGCATGACCGCCATGGCGGTGGTCAAAAGGTTGCCTGGGATCGCCAATGGGTTTTCCTTTCTTTACCCAGCACGCAATATCTGGAAGTCAATGCGGGTATCACTTTTCTTGCCGGCATATTAAATAACGCCTTTGAAAGGCGCTGACAATATAAAAGGCTAAAATTATCCCGCCGGACTTTTGTGGCATATCAGCGATGGTTTCACGAGGAGCCGGCTCTCGGATTCCCGAGCTCAGATCCGTTTGAGAAGAAACAGCATGCGGGTGGGCAGATGAAAGGGCCGCATCAAAATATAAAGAGAACCCGCCTCAAGCGGATTCTCTTTATTCGTTTTTCTATCGTTTATCCTAACCAGTTTTAAAGCATTTTGCGGCCGAAGATTGACCCAAATTTTAAAACTGTTACTCTTCGAGTACAAACGTCACTTTCAGAAGCACCTTGTACTGGGCAATTTTACCATTTTCGATATCGACCTGATGATCTTTAATCCAGACACTCTTGACATTTTTTAAGGTTTTGTTCGCGCGTGCAACACCGGCGTTCAGCGCATCATCAAAGCTTTCTTTTGACGTTGCAGAAATTTCGGTAATCTTAGCGACGGACATAGCGACCTCCCTTGCATGTGAGCACCCAAATTACGTCTTCATCTGAATTGATGCTATTTCTTCTCAGAAGTAATTCAGGTTGAAAAAAAATTAAATTACAACACTGAAAAGATGAGCATTCCAAAGTAAAAGTCAATATTCGAAAAATAACAAAAGTGACACATTCGTCAGCTCGGTTTCAGAGGTTCCTGATTGCCATCGGGTTTATTTTCTTTCAAATTTAATGTTTGCTTAACAATATGTTTGACATGCTCGTAGTCAATTACTCTTTGCAGCATGATCTTGTTGGCCATTACGGGTCCGGCACCGTGCCAGGTGGCCACACCATGCTGGCCGGCCGTCCAGTGTTGTAAAAGCTTATGGACTTTCATAATGTTTTCGGTGGGCACATCAGAACCGAAGCTGTAAAACTCCTTCACATAATCTTTGACTTCAGGATTTTTGAGTTCTTTTAAGGAAGGCATCGTCACTATCAGTCCTCCCCCGATATCGCCCGCCAAAGCCATCACCCTCCAGAAGGCATTGCAGATATTTAATTTGGCAACGTTGCTCATGAGCTCATCCGGCAAAAAGACACCCGAGCCGGGGGGTTCTTCTGCGCCCTCGGCAGCGGAGGCCAGGCCGCAGGCCCGCCCTGTTTCGCGCAATACGACCATCTCCATCAACTGATCATTGATATGAGAGGCCTTTTCGAGTCCCTTGTATTCCTGAATCAATTTGGAGGCCCCGATAATCTGATTCATGAACCCCACCTTACAGGTGCCGCCGCAGGTCATGCGGTGGGTCTTGGCAAATCGGCTGACCAGCTTTAAAGAATAATTGTACTCGCCGCAGTGAAAGACCCTTTCCCAGGGGACAAATACATCATTAAAAATGACCATGGACGTCTCTCTTTGACCAAAGACCGGATTTCCGAGTTCGGCCAGATCATCGGCGAGATCACGCTCCGCGGAATAGGGAGAATACTGGCATACGTAGGTAATCCCGTCCGCATCTGTGGGTGTCGCAAAGGCGATGGCATAATCTTCCTCACCTTCGAAGTGGGCGGCCTGGGGTAAAACCACCAGTTCATGACTGGCAAAGGCGCCGCTGATATTTATTTTGGCACCCCGCACGACGATGCCGTCTTTATTTTGATCGACCCGCTTCAATGAAAGATAGGGATCCGGCCAGTCCAACGTTTTTTGGCTGCGTTTGCCCCTTGGCTCGGTAAGCGCTCCGGCGACGGAGAGGTCTTTTTTCTGCACCATTTTCAGATATTCCACAAAGCGCTGATGATACGCCGTGCCCAAATCCTTATCCATCTCCCAGCACGTACTGGCCAGGGAATGAAAAGCATCATAGCCCACGCACCTGTAGATACAGGTTCCCAGCATTTCGGCGGTGAAGGTGCCTGCTTCAGCCTTTTTGACCAGATCGTCAATGCCGGCACTCACATGCGTGTAACGGTTCACCGTATCGTCGACAAGCGGAGAATAACAGGACATGATATCTTTGTACCGCGGGTCCAACGCCCATTTATAGCTGGCCTTATTGGCCTCTACCACGGTGCGGGTATTTTTGTTCTCAAGGACATTGTCCACCGGTTTGCCGTTCATAAATACCCTTGGCTTCATCAACTTTAAACTCTCTTCAAACTGTGCGGGTGTCATCAGCGCCATCTTTGATTCCTTTCCACATGAAATTGAGTCACCGGCCACCCGCAGAGCGGCTGACCGGGGTTTTTTCTCCATCGGCGGAAAAAACAAAGGCACGGCCGTGCCTTCATCATAACGAGTGTAACCGGGTGTATAGCACCCGGTTTGAAAACACTCAATCCAAATTTACAAACCGTTCTGATAATCTTTGAGAATTCGTTCTATTTCAGATTGGATAAATTCGGTGTGGGATTGGGCCTGTTCCGGTGTCATTACGGGAATGTCGCCCGACAGATTCATCAGCTGCTCGTCTGCGATCCCGATGGTTTTGTTGACCATAAACGTATCGACTTCACCGTTTCCCAATATATAGCCACAACCACCGGCAACTCCCAGAAACTTGCCATTTTTAAAAATGGGGACGACCAGTTTCATTAACCCGGCATCACATTCAGCGATAACCGGTTTGCGCGTGCGTTTGGCTTCAGCCGCCATGTTTTGATGCGCGACGGCACAGATATAATCCTGTCCTTTTTTATCCGCCTTGATCACCGGACAGAGTTTGTTGGCCCAGCGCTTAAATTCGGTGATGCGCACACCCGCCACGTCAAACACCGAAGCATTTAGACCGGAGCGTTCATTGATTTTTTGTTCGAGTTCGATCCATTTTCCTAACGGTGCGATGTCGGTCAGTTTCATAGCTCCTGTTCCTGAAAGCGGAAAATAGCCCGGCCCTTCCTTCCGGGCTATTTTCCCGTGCATTGTTGTTGAATCATTTTATGATATGCCAATTACGCATATTCGATCTGCTGGGTGCATTATTTAAAAACCCAGCGTGCTCGCATTGGCCTCGGCTTTCAAATGTTCTTCCCATTTCTTACCCCACAGATCCGGGCAGGTCTCTTCAACTTCAACCAGGGTGTCCCAGGTTATGTCAAGCTCAGAAAAGATCGATTCCAACGTGTCTTCGTCCGGAGCCAGCCAAACGCAATATCGAATGCCTTTTTCTTTGTTAAAGCAGGTCCGTATCCAGGTCGCTTTTTCCACATGTGCCAGTTTTGCCCAGTTTTCTTCCACTTTTTCCCAAGGAATATCGGGATTAATATGGGTCACCATGTATTTTGACATTTTCGCCATTTTTGCCCACCCCCTTTCCAGGTGAATAAGTGTCGTTGGGCGCTCCCGGCATCATCTAAAAGATCTGCCGGGAGCGGGTCGTGCAAAATTTTAACGGTTTTCCCATCGTTTTACCTCTAAGTAACCATTTCCAGCCGTCATTCGTGTCCGCATGTTTAGCTATGACCGTTTTTTAGATTTCGACACGGTCATCGGAATCGTAATCGTAAAACTGGACCCCCGTCCGGGCTTTGATTCAACACTTATCTTGCCGCCGTGCTGATCAATGATTTTGTCGGCGATAAAAAGACCCAGACCGGTCCCTTTTTCGCCCTTTGATGAAAAAAACAGGGTAAACAAATTTTCACGGGTCTCGCGATCCATTCCGATGCCATTGTCCTTTATTTCAAATTGAATCTGCTTCGTGTCCCCATGAACGCTGAAGACGATCTTGTGGGATTTACGGGCGTCATCTTCGATGCAGGCATCCAACGCATTTTCGAGGATATTGATCAAGGCCAAGCGCATGACGCCCGAATCGATTTCAAACGCCCCCAAGGAGGTATTAAAATCACGCACAAATTCGATGCCGTCTGCCTTTATTTTGGGCTCAATCGTTGAAGCCACATCTTCAGCGAAGTTTAGGATATCGACGCGATGGCGCTTCAACTCTCTTTCCTTGGCAAAGAACAGGATGTTATGAACCAGCTTGCGGATGCGGCTGACAATGGTTTTTAGATCCTCATAGCCCGCTTGGACTCTTTCGGGTTTTGACTGGGCCAGTCCGGTCTCCATCAGATATGTGCTGCCGTCCAGGCCCGTCAGCAGGCCTTTGATTCCGTGGGAGATCGAGCTTATCTTCAATCCCAGTGATGACAGATGTTCCTGAAGCTTGCGAATCTGGGTAATGTTGGTGGACATTTCCATCACATGGGTAATCTCTCCGGCGGTATTGCGCAGCGGCGCCGTCCAGACCAACACGTTGTATTGCTCACCGGCTTTGGAGGTAACCACCATCTCTGCCTGGTGGGATTGCCCGTCTTCAAATGTTTTGGCAACCGGGCAGTTGGGGCACGTCTCATCCCGATGTTTATAGACGTCGTGACAGAAAGCGCCGAGTTCGACGTCAAAATCTTCTTTAAAGCGTCGGTTGGTTGCTGTCAGCCTGAAATGTCTATCCTGTACGGATATATAACAGGGTACTTCATCAAAGAGCTGCTGGTAGCGTTGCTGAGTGCGGTGCAATTCTTCTTGCAGACGCTTGACTTCGGTAATATCGGCCGATATCTCGACAACCAGTTCCACATTACCGTCCTGATTGCGGATCGGTGCGGTGTGAACGATTACCGGCGCGTTATCGCCATTTGAAGTTTTAACGGTTGCTTTTGTTCGCAGGCCCTTGCCGGTTTTAAATGTCTGTTCAGCGGGGCATTTGAATTTTGCCCCGGTTTTAGCCGTATAAACATCCCAGCTGTTGCCGCCGACTTTATCGCCCAGCCGTATCTTGTAGAGCGGATTGACCGCCACAATCTTTAATTTTGAATTGTGAACCGATACAAAGCAGGGCATTTCGTTGAAATAGGTTAAGCCGCCTTCCAGATCCACAGCAATATCGCGCATGGCTGAAGACAAACCCTCAACCGCCTGTCCGACAGCAACCTGACGCTCGGCTTCAACCAGCTGCGCTGATTTCTCACGAACCAGCGCTTCGAGATTTTCAGTGTATTCGCGCAGCTGCCGGCGCATGCGGATCTTTTCATTTGCCCGGTTGAGTGCGATCTCTAAAACATCATCGTTGATCGGTTTGGTCACAAAATCAACGGCCTGATACTTCAAGCTTTTGATGGCCAGATCCATATCCCCATGGCCGGTAATCATAATGACTTCGGTATCGGGATTTTCATGTTTGATCTTTCGCAGAAGTTCGATCCCGTCCATTCCCGGCATTTTAATGTCGGTAAGGACAATCGGCGGGATTTCTTTACGGAAAATATTGAGGGCTTCCTCACCGGTCTCAGCGGTAAATACCGTGTACCCGCTGTCAGACAGGGAGATGCCGAGGACTTTGCGGATACCTTCTTCATCATCGACAAGTAATAGTTTCTTTTTCATAATTGACGATTATTATAAAATCATACAGCTGGTTGCGTCAACCGGAACGCTTAGCCAATCGTCATTTTGACGATTCCAATCAATTTCTCAGGATCAAATGGCTTTTTAACAAAGGCTACGGCATCTTTGATGGCATGGTCGCCGTCAATCCCGCTGACCACGATAATCGGTGTATCCCTTAATTCTTTATCCTTTCTGAGCTTGCGGTAAAACCGGGGGCCCCACTCACCCGGCATCTGCAAATCAAGACAGATCAGATCCGGTTTTTCCGCCCGGACAACTTCCAACCCTTCCATGCTGCTGGAGGCACTGCAGGTGGCATAGCCATTGTCGCTAAATACCGCCATCAGATATTTGACGACCACCGGGTCATCGTCAATAATCAAAATCTTCTTGGGCATAGTTTCCTCTCCTTCAGGCCGGATCGAGGGCAGGCGCTCGATCCGGAGTTAATCCGCCGGGGCGAATTCATTATCAGAATTTGATGTATGATTATAGTTTATAATCGATTTTATTCCTCCTGAACAATTCATCCATAACAAATAACGAATAATTTCTAATTCCTGACATGGCAGCTGCCGCACATGATCGGCCCTTTGTTTCGTTCGTGGTGACACCCTTTGCAGTTAGCATGGAACGCCTTTTTCAGGCCGGGCTGATTTCCGGAACCTTTCACATCATGGCATTCAGAGCAACTCTGGTCTTCAGAAGACTCGTCTTCCAATTTTTCTCCATTTTCATACACATGGTGGCATTCGCTGCATTCTTCTATCTCGGCTTTTTCGTTGTGTTCATCATGCCGAAACATG
>JASFTL010000127.1:0-9264 GCA_050053555.1 Desulfobacterales bacterium | reverse complement strand
AGTGTAAAATGCTGTAAAGTATTGTAAAAATGTGTAAAAATTGAAGGCGCTCTATTGACTGATTTCGCAATAAGTGTTTAAAGTATTCGTTATTTATTAGAATTCTACAAAACATTACAGACGTTTGAGAAATAATTTGGTTCCGGTCAAAAGAAGGTAGGAACTCATTTCATTTTCGCCCGCCCTTTCGTCTGATACATATTAAATATTTACTCGATTTTATTTCTTACCAAGCACCCGACAAGGAGGAAATTGTATGCATCCGTTCGACAGACGTTTCTCCGCAATAGCTACCCCTATCTTCGTGTTTTTCGTTTTAACATTCGGACTAGCTGAAACTGCCCGTGCGGATGCGATCGCCGGTGATGAGGCTGAAGCAAGCACAAAAATCTCTGCCTTGAACGTTCGCCGCGGATCTGCCGCTGTGGCCAATAGCGGTGAAGCCACTGTTTCCATACCCCTGATGGTTCCCCCCGGAGTGCGGGGCGTGAGGCCACAGTTATCACTGCAATATTCCAGCACAGGAGGAGATATCGGGCTGGGAACCGGCTGGTCGCTGGGCTTCGGTTTCCCGGATGCCGTTCGTCGTGCCAACCGTTTTGGGATTCCGCTTTACGACGATGAAGACGTTTTTACTTTTGGAAGTCAGGATCTGGTGAAAGTCGGCGATCAATTTCCGGTTCGCTATCGAACACGGATCGATTCCTTTCAAAAAATTGAACACAGCATCGGATTACACGGTTTTAGCGACTGGCTGGTGACCGAACGCAACGGAACCCGGCTTGAATACGGAGGTATCGGTTTTCAAAGCGCCATTCCCGGTGTGCCCCGGGTTCTTCGCATTTATGCCTGGCATCTGGCCCGCGTGATCGACACCTACGGTAATACCATTAAATTCGAATATGAAGGTCCCGACACTGCGCGGCGGCTAAAACAGATTCTCTATACATTTAATAACGGCGTTGCTGTGGGTCAGGTACAGAAGGTGGTTTTTCATTGGGAGAATCGGCCCGACGCGAATGGAGACAACAGCCCAGATGCCCTACGCGATTCGATTTGCGGTGCAGAAATTGTGCATGACAAACGGTTGGATCGTATCGAAACCTATAACGACGATCACCTGGTTCAGGTCTACGACCTGGTCTATGCCGGCGATCCGGCAAGCGGCACTCAGCTTACGCCCGTCACGCGCACCTGGCAAATGGTGGCCCTTGAGGTTACCGGTCACGCTACCGATGGAAGCACCGACACGTTGAAATGGACATTTGATTACCAGCAAACAGAGGGCTGGGTTGATGATGAGCAATATCTTTTGCCAGACACCTTCACTTTGGCAAATCGCATTCTGGCCAACAATTATGATCTGGGCGCACGCCTGGTCGATGTCAATGCAGATGGTTTAATCGATATCATCGGCAGGCCGTTTCCCAACGATCAGAATCAGCCTAACGAGGTCTGGCTACACAACGGTAGTGGCTGGTCCCGGGCGCCCGAATGGTCCGTACCCTATGCTCGTTTTGTCGGCGGTTCAACGGGTAGCGAGGATTTCGGGATTCGCGTCATCGATGTCAACGGAGACGGGCTGGTGGATTTGCTGCTGTCTATCGATCCCAATCCGGATAAATCCAAAGATGAGAAACAGGAGGTTCGTCTCAACAACGGCAGCGGCTGGGATGATCCGAACACGGCATACCGTCTTCCCAAGGAGGCGATTTTTGCTATTTCCGGTGAAGGTGACGGCGGTGTTCGCTTTGCCGAAGTAAACGGCGATAGTCTCATTGATCTTTTGATCGGCAGACAGGATATGCCGCGTGCCGTCTATTTCAACAACGGAACTAACGGCTGGAACAAGGCGCACGACTGGGTGCTTCCGTTGGATTTTGCCGCGCGACACGGATCCGCCCGCTGGCATGACAACGGTGTGCGGCTGGGAGACGTCAACGCCGACGGGCTGGCTGATCTGGTGCGGGCTTTCTCACCCTATAATAAACCAGATGAACGGGAGATTCGTCTCAACAACGGCGCAGGATGGAATGAGCCCGGCCAGTGGACGGTGCCGGCAGACGTCTGGTTTGCATATGAATCTTCTAAAGGGGGATCCAAGCCCGGTATCGCACGCCTGGCGGATTTTAATGGCGATGGATATATCGATCTGATGGGTCTTGACGGCAATACATTAACAGCGCCTTTGTATTTGAACAATCACAGCAGCGGTTTTTTTGAACTTCCTGGCCTTGAGCTGCCGCGGGATGCCATGTGGGCGGGTGATTTGGGCACAAGGCTTGAGGATGTTAATGCGGATGGGCTCTTGGATATCGTGCACGCCCATGTTGCTGTAAGTGATGGGGGATTAAGGTGTGCGTATGTCCCGGACGTACCGGGCTGTCGCGTCACCTATCTTTCCCAAGGCCGCCAAGTTGATTTACTGGTTGGCTTCACCAATCCCCTGGGCGGTGAGGTCAGTTTGCAATATGACCATGCTTCCGGATTCGGCTTGTCCACAGGTCAAATGCCATTTGTCAAAACCGTCGTCAGCAAATTGTCCAAGGATGCCGGAATGAACGATCCGGTCATTTCCTCTTCCTACCATTACGAGGACGGTTATTATGACTTTGCACAAAGGGAGTTTTACGGTTTTCAAGCCGTTACAGAAACCCGTTCGGACAACAGTCGGCGCGAATCACTGTTTTACACCGAAGAAGGCCGCAAAGGCGTCATGAAAGAACAATCCTTAAGAGATAGTGATGGCAGGATATACCGCAAACTTCGCCTGACTTACAGCGGGGCAACTCCTGATGCGCACGGCGTCTACAAAACTCTGCTTACCAAACAAGAAAACAGGCAATACCATCAGGACGATGTCAAAGAATTTGTGTTCAGCCAAAAATATTTTACTTACGATGATTATGGCAACATCCGCACGGTACGTGAACGCGATTGGGGTATGGAGGTTACAATTTGCGAGCCCTTTGAAAAAAATTTCAAAGCTTCAAACGCTGCGGTTATGCGAGAAGTGGGGCCACCGGAAGAATGCTGGGATGTTTTACAGCCCGGACCGACACTGCACAGCGATCGAATTACCTATACTGCGCCGAATGAAGCGGACTGGATCGTAAGCTTGCCGGCTAGGCTGGAACGTTTCGAGGGTGATTTGCATTCCCGAAACAGCATGCGACTGAGCACATTTGAATTCTACTATGATGATCAAACCACTTTGGGAGCTGAACCCGCACAGGGCCGCCTGACGCGAAAGGTGTTGCGCGATCATCGCCTGGAAGGCTTGGAGCTGGCCAGCGGCAGCGAAACAGTGGAGGCCGCATTCGAGCATGATGCTTACGGCAATGTTACCAAAAAAACCAATGGGCGTGGTTTTAATACGATCATGGATTACGAAGGCAACGGCTTTCTATTTGCCCATTCTATTACACGGGATAATCCAGGCCGGCCGTTGATTCAGCGTGAGACAATTTATGACCGCGGGCTCGGTGTGCTGCTTGAGAAAACAGACCTTAATGATCAGGTCACCCGCTACCAGTACGATGGGTTCGGGCGCACTAAAATGATCATCAATCCTGGTGAAACCTCTTCAGATCCAAGTCTATTAGCCGATTATCGACTCGATGTATTCCCCGGATACACGCGGATCTGGCGTCGGATCGGTGAAGACGATCAGTTGCGGTACCGTGTTCGAAGCGAATATATTGACGGATTTGGCCGGCCGAAAGCCACAGTTGTGGGACAGGATTCGAACTGGGTCTTGAGTAATTTGACGCACTACGACAATCGCGGGCGACAAAACAAGATTTTCGAACCTTTTTTTCGGCAGAATACGAATTATACCGATTCCGCGCCGAGCGGCACCGGGGTCACCTCTTACAGTTATGAAGATGATAAATTAAGCCGCACCACCTTTCCTGACGGAGCGGTTGCCCGTTATATGTATTCAGCCGATGGGTTTTATTTTTATGATGAAAACGGTGTGATCACCCGGCAGAGATTCGATTCCCAGGGCCGCTTGGTTGAAGTGATTACGGATGTGGGCGGCAGCGGTACCACATATGGCACCACCCGTTATGATTATGACGGTCTGGGTTACATGGTGGCCAGCGAAGATCCACGCGGCCTTGTAACCGAGTATTTTCACGATGCTCGAGGATTGCTGCGGGGATTAAGCGATTCGGACGGCGGCCAGCAGACCTTAAGAAATGGTTATCAGATCTGGAATGATTATGATGAACAGGGCAATCATACATATCGCTGGTCGGAAACGGATGTCTTGAGAACCGAGCATGATGCTTTGGATCGTCGAACCCGTCGTGAGACGTCACGCGATGGTGGCAGCACCTGGAGTTTCGAAAGTCTGTATTACTACGACATTAGCAGCTCACAGAACAACGGCATCGGCAGGCTCGGTTTCGTTTATACAACGCCTCCGACATCGTACAGTTTTTTCTATTATGACATCCGCGGCCGGGTGAAACGGGAAACCCTCTACTACCACAGCCTTGACGCCAATCTACCGGGCAGCATCAATATTGAGTATGACTATAACCGTGCCGGCGAATTGACCGGTATCCGTGAGCCGCTGGGCCGCTGGATTCGCTATGAACGCAACATTTTCGGTCAGATCGAAGGCAAAGATAACATCGCAGCCGTTACGCTGGAGGGGACTCCGGCTTTAGAAGCGATCATCGATATGAAGTACGATCCGGCCGGCCGGATCAAGCTGGTCGACTTCCGGAAACAATAACGTGGTCTTTATGGAAAATCTTGTTTGCCGGCATGCGCAGATACCCGATGCTGAAGTGGTCTGGTCTCAGGATTACCTGCCGTTTGGCAAGGAGCTCTCAACCCTATCCGGGGGAGACAACTTTCGTTTCACCGGTCAGGAACTGGAACCCGCTCTGGGGATCTATGATTACGGTGCGCGCTATTATGATCCATTGCTGCGACGTTTTATTCAGCTCGACAACTTCAAGGGTGACATCGAAGACCCGCGCACGCTTAATCGCTACAGTTACACATTGAACAATCCCACCGGTTATATCGACCCGACGGGTAACTTTGCGGATAAGATATTGCCCCTACCATTAATTCCGCCAGTCATTGTAGGCGCCAGACCCACTGGCACTGATATAGATGAAACCGATGAGTCCGACGACAAAACCAAACAGTACAAAGACAATAAGGTGCGGGAGCGTTTGCTCGGGGAACATGGCTTGCCGACGCAGATTGACGGTATTGATAACTTTTTAGGTGAAGAAGTTACCGCCTATGCCAAGCCGGATTTATTCAGTACCGATTTCCGGCTGGATATAGCTGATCGGCTAATGAAAAACTATTCATCACTCTCCCGCAAGTCGCAAAACCGGCTTGCCAGGGAGTTTTATGAGCTGCTAGAGATCAGTAAGGCCCGAGCCCAATACCATCTTTCCCAGGGCAAAACAATGGCCCATGAGGAAGTTCGGCAGAACTGGGAACTGGGACGCCGGGCTCAGCAGGGGCTAAACCAGGCGACGCGACCCCTGGACTGGCAGAGCGCATCCACCGAGCAGAAGGCCGCATTTTTGTTGCAGATGGGCCTGTTTTATCTCAACTCAAGTGCGGGTTACAAGGCTCCCGGGCTGGGTTTTAATACCGGACAAAAGGCCAATGGTATGCCGGTGACGCAGAAAAAAGGAACCTTCCGGGGATGGGGTCCTGGTTGGAAATAAGCATAGAAGCAGCTGTTGAAAATGGACAAAGGGGATGATGCGTCTTGGTATTGAAGGTAAATGGACGCCGCGAATCTAAAGTGATTTAATCGCCCCTCAAAAACCGATCCAGCTCGGTTTTCAGGGTGCGCCAGCCGCGGCCGACTTTGATGGCTTTGATGCGGCCTTCGGCGATGTACTTGAGGTAGGTAGGGCGGGAAATCTTGAGGTATTCACAGGCCTCTTTGGTGGTATAAACGATCTCGTTGCCGTTTTCATCGAATCCATTGGAAAAGCCCCCGTTGCGGCGGTCAAAACCGCTGCGCCTGTCGCTCTTTTTTCGTCGATCGACCCCGCTTCTGCGTTGCACTATGTGATCATTTATCATAAATACCCCATCAGATGACGTGAAATATGGACGAATCCTCCTGACTTCCCATTCGCAACTAGTATCGGTAACCTTATTGTTTTTCTTTAAATATTTTTGGTGGATATTACAAAATCGATGGCCCTTATTAAGCCATAAATGATAAAAAGAGGGATGAAAAGCATTTTTTTAAAAATCGCTCAAGATGTGTAAAATACTGTAAAATTAAGTAAAATGCGGTCAAATAAAGCGTCTTTTTTTGAAATTTTTGTTTCGAAAACAATCTAATGGGAAGCCGTGGAACTGTCAAATACTGTCAAATGCGGTAAAGTTATGTAAATATTGGATAATTCTATCATTTTTGTCTTGAACCCCACCCCTTTATCTGCTAGGTATCATCCACTCATGCTGTGGCGCTCATCCTTTGGAGAATGGGTTTGATTGCTAAAGCCGTTACAAATAGGGGCAACAGCATGCTGACAGGGGGATAAACTTTCCTGAACCGAAGCAGGGTTATCTTGGGAAGCCGACGCCTTATATATTGTCTTGAGTTCATTGCCAAGTTTGCTTTTGTCGCCCTGTTGTGGAAATTTTATCCCCCTCCTTTTTTTAAAAGTAACCGGTGTCAAATTTTGAAGGGCTGTTGCTCGAAAAGATCTGAACCTCATTTTTAGGCTCCGCCTGTCTGAGGGAAAAGCGTAAATATAAATAGAATGAAAAAAGCGGGGTAAATCTACCCCGCTTTTTCGAGTTGCATATGTAGTGGCTGAGCTTAATTTAGCACTTCACCTTTAATTACTTTTACTTCCGCAACTGGAGGTGCTCCCACCTGGCCGGTTTTTGCCGGATCATACACCAAAGTCGGTGCTGGTATGGTTTCATCAATGATAAGGCCGGCTGCATCACCCGGATTTGCAGCCAGTTGCATCATGACTCCGATTTCAGTACCTTTTACGACATACTGGGTTCCATCATGATCCAGAGTGGTACCGTCCTTAAGATTGATCTGTGGCTGCCACTCTTCTTCTTCTGAATCATAGTACCAGGGTACCCGCAGCTCAAAGCCATCATATTCAAGGCTGAATTTTTGTCCATCATAAGTGGCATCGCCATTTAAATCGTTAGCTATCGAATGGACATACGCAAAATTCAACGGTGGGTCAAAAGTTATAAAATTTTGGCCGGAATCGATGACCGTGGTAAACTGCTGCCAATCATCCGGTCCGGTGGTCCAGGAGTAATAGGTATCCTGATCATAGGCGGTCCACATATCTTCTTGCGGCAAAGAGACGATGGTCAGCGGACTAATGGTTGTGCCCGTTTCACTTGCGATATCCAGAATCGGTTGGACACTTTCATCATATAATATTAGATCGAGCGCATCAAATGTATATGTTTTTTCTGCTGCGACGCCGGCCCAGTAGTCTTCAGGGGCAACGCCTAAAGGTGGACCCCAGTAATAGAGGGTTAAATTCTCAGCAATGGATGGATCGATGATCTCTTCGGTATGGTACGTTATCACTGTACCGTTATTCGGAGCCGGGTATCGCCCCAGGTTGAGATAAGCGTTTAATGTCTGACACCAGGCACCGTGCCATTCTTCCGCAAAGACAAAAGAAACCGGCTCCGCATAATAATCAATCATGCCGGTTTGAAAATTTCTTTCTCCAAGTGTCAGAAATTCTTGAGTCGTGCCATCCCATACAATGACATAATCCGTGCAAGGATTACCGCCTTCTCCACATTCATAATAAGACATCTCCAGGTCAGCCAGCTCACCCAGGGTGATTGATGATTTGGTATGCTTTCTTAATTTTCCACCGACCTGAAACACCTCATAGGTATTGCCATCGAGATCTGTTACCGTATCGCCGTCTAGGACTTCAACATCATTTTCGACCCACAAGCCATAATAACCAATGTATCCGTAATATCCATTTTCAAGTCTGATGGGAAACCCGGAATTCATTTCAACTTTGTTGCCGGTGTCGCTTTCAAATAGCTTGTATCGAAATACCTTGCGAAATAAATTGTCTTTGTCGAAGACTTCCTCTGGATCAAGGCCTTCTTTTTCTTTAAAAAAGTCCGCATTAAATGCAATATAGCCTTCATTGTCGTCTTCCTCTACACCGACGCCATCGGTCCAATATTCATAATCTTTGAAATAGGCTTTCCCGACTGACAGATCGGCGTTGGCAATTAAGTTCAGCTGGTTATTCCAATTTTCTTCTTCGGGACCCGGGGGATCGATGTCGCCGATATCAACAGACTCAACGACGACATTACCGCTTTCATCGGCATCGACTTTCAGGGCCATGGTAAATACCGGAGCTCCCGGTAGTTCGTCCCCATTTTCATCCAGCAAATTGGCTTTGAAATGCGCTTCCATTCTACCCAGGGGATAGGCTCCGCTGACACCCTCAAAAACTTCAAAATAACCTCTAATTCTTTGTGAAGGTTCTCCGGGTTCTTCACCCGTCTCGTCAACCCAAACTTTTATTATCATCGGTGAATTATTGTCGGCCCGAGTCACGTCAACGGTGATTTCCATTAAATCCTCGGTTGTTGAGGAGGTTGACGATGAACCGGTCTGAGTTTCAACGGAGTCATCCACTTTTCTGACCAAAGCTTTGTAAGGGCCGGCGTTCAGAAACTGATCATAGGCCGAATCCTGTACAACGCCCAAGATATCATTAATCAAGTCCAGCGTATCGGTATCTTCTACCCATGTTTCCTTGGGTTCTTCTGAATAGTCGCTTCCAGGATCATCATACGCTGCAGCGCCAACTCCAGATGCGTTTGCAACCGTGTTTGCCGAAGTCCCACCTGCTCCGCCTAATTGGGTCATGGTGATTCGAGCGGGCAGAGAAAGGGCGTCCACTAAGCCGGATAAACCTCCGCCGGAGCAAGAAATAAAAAGGCTCAGACTCATCAATACACCAACCATCAGCCCCCAGAAGACAAACACCGCAGAACGGATCGGGGATTTCCGCACGGATTTTGACGGACGCGGGTTTTTTAATTTTCGTAGGTCGTCATGTGTCATATCTTAACCTCCTGTTTGATTAGTTGTGTGTCGATAAAATTAGATATTTTATATGGCCCAAATATTTTTAAAAATGGAATTAAGTGGCTTCAAATTGAGAGATCGCTCGGCTTCCGCTTGCAGGTTTGAAGATAAGAACATGGAGAACGATGGTTGAG
>JASFTL010000126.1:0-9276 GCA_050053555.1 Desulfobacterales bacterium | reverse complement strand
TACTCGCGGCTCGACTCTGTCGGAAAGCCTGCCCGCCAGGGGAGAAAAAACTGCCATCATGATCGGTGTAAAAACCAGCACCGTCCCGGCACCCTGGGGTGTTAGACCTTTTATGTATTGCAGATACAGGCTTAGCAAAAATGCCACCGCAAACGTGGCGCTGTAATTGATTAACGCCGCCAGACACGAAAACGCAAACGTGCGGTTGTTGATGAACAGATGGACCTCAAAAACCGGGTTCGCTACAACTGTTTCCCACTTAACAAAAGCCGCAAACCCGCCAAGTCCGGTTATAATCAAAATGATACTCAGGGTGCTCGGCAAAATTGAAACGCCGTACATAAAACTAAAAATGGCGGTGCCGTATATGATGGAGCCGGTCAAATCAAATTTTTCGCCCACTGCTCCGGCCCACTCGCCTTTGAGCTTAAAAAGGATCAGCAGGATAATCACCACACCGAAGGGGATATTGATCAAAAAAATACTACGCCAGCTAAAATGATGGATGATCAGTCCCCCAAAAAACGGGCCACAGGACAATCCGCTATAAACCGCCGCTACCGCAATTCCTAAAACCTTGCCTCTCTCTTCGGGCGGATATACGGAAACTAAAATGGCCATGCTGGTGGCAAAGCACATGGAGCTGCTGGCCCCTTGAAAAATTCGAAAAAAGATCAGCATCGGTGCCGACACAGAAATGGCAGAAAGAAAAGACATAATAGTAAAAAAGCTCATTCCGATGGTGAAAATCTTTTTGCGGCCATAAATGTCCGCCAACTTTCCAAAAGGCAGTAAGGCTACAGCCGCCGCCAACAGGTAGGAGGTGGCGACCCAGCTTAATAATACCGCATCGGTTTTAAATTCTTTTCCGATCACCGGCAGCGCAATATTGATTGAGGAGAGCATAAAGGGCGTGATAAAAGAACTTAAAGATGCAATCGTAAGGGCGGTTAATTTGGTGGCTCGATCAGTCATTCAACAGTATTCCTGAAATAATAGGGTTAACGCTAAATCTATATTTCATAAAAACGGATAACAGTCAAATATACGCGATTAGCAAAAACGTCCCTTTATCTTTCAACCAATTGTATTCATAATAGGGGAATTATTCGATTGATCTAAATACGACTATTTGGTACCCCAAATTGGCCTTTTCGAAGATTGAAATCTGCTTACCGTTTTGTCATTTTCCTTTCTCTGACATTTTAAATCCATTTTACGTTTGGTCTGTCCAGCTGGCTTCAAATCGTCAATACGTCAAGGGCCAAACAATTCATGACCGATCACTTTTCGTTAACATCTATCGGCAGTTTTTCTTCCTTGAAAAATATCAACAAAAGATTCTTATTTTCCAAGATCAACAGAACGTGATATGAGCATCCAGGACGTCAAATGCAAGCTGGCTGCTTTTTTCAATTGTTCTTTTTTAATAAGATGAAAAATGTGACGAAGATCTCGAAGTGAAAGGAGGGGCAATCATGCGTATTGCGGTAATGGGAACCGGTGGAACGGGCGGATATTTTGGGGGGCTCCTGGCCAGAGCCGGCGAGGAGGTTACGTTTATCGCACGGGGGGCTCATCTGGAAGCGATTCAAAAAAACGGTCTTGCCATAAAATCCGTTTTGGCCGGTGATTTTACCATCTCGGCCAAAGCCACGGATAATCCCAATGATATTGGTCCGGTCGACTGTGTTTTATTCTGTGTGAAAGCCTACGATAACGCTGTGGCCGCCGAACAGATCCGTCCATTAATCGGGCCGGAAACAGTTGTTCTTTCGGTGCAAAACGGCATCGACAATGAGGAACAGATTGGCAACGTTGTTGGGCCTGAACACGTTGTGGGTTGCGCCTCGTATGTGTCTTCGACCATCGAATCCCCCGGAGTCATTGCCCAGACGGGGGGTCCCGGAAAAATTGTCTTTGGGGAGATGCAAGGCGGTACCAGCCCTCGAACCGAGACGCTCCAGAGCACACTCCAAAATTCAGGCATCGCGACAGAGCTTCATTCCGATATTCAGGCGGCCCTGTGGCAAAAATTTTTAGGGATCTGCGGCGTGAACGGCGTAACCGCCCTGACACGCTTGCCCATGGGAGAAATCCTGGCATGCGAGGAAACGCGTAATTTGATGAGGGGCACCATGGAAGAAGTCGAAGCGATTGGGCGAGCAATGGGTGCTGAGTTGCCCGATGGCTGTGTCGATCAATCCATGGACTTTTTTAGCAGCCTGGAACCATCCATTCGGGGCTCAATGTATTACGACTTGGCTGCCGGCCGGCGCCTGGAACTGGATGTCTTGAACGGAACGGTCGTTCGCCTGGGAAGCGAGCATGGGATCCCGACTCCGACTAATTTTGCCATATATGCCGCCTTGAAACCATACTTAAACGGTGAGCCCTCTTCATTATGATGGATCGTAAGATTGTTGGTAATTCTGCCGCCTTCATTGCGGCGGCGTTGTTCGGCGCCTCGGTCGTCGCCACCCGGGTGGCCGTCGGAAGCATCCCCCCGCTGAGTCTTGCTTTTCTAAGATTCGGTCAGGGGGGATTGATTTTGCTCTTTTCCCTGCTTGTTTTTCGACCGGGTCTGCTGCGAATTAAAATAAGTGACTTACCCTACCTTGGCCTTCTGGGTGCGGTTCTGTTCACGATCTTTCCGATAACGTTTAACGTCGGCTTAAAATACACCGAGGCTTCACGCGGTGCGCTCATGTTGGCCACTTTGCCTCTGTGGAGTGCCTGGCTGGCCCGTATTGCAAAGAGTGAACGCCTCACGTTGCGCCAGGTTGGGGGAATTATTCTGACACTCAGCGGGGTGGCCTTTGTGCTTGTCGAACGGGGCTTGACATGGCAAGGGGGAAGCTGGGCCTTGGTTGGGGACTTACTGATGCTTTTCACAGCCATTTGCGGTGCCATCTACGGTGTCCTGGCTCAAAAAATGTTAAAAAAATATAAGGCTCTCACCGTAACCACATATGCCATGCTAATCGGTACATGCCTGCTGATTCCGGCTGCATTTGTTGAAGGACTTGCTCAGGCGTTAATAAAGATTGATTTGCAGGCCGCCAGCCTCATCCTGTTTTTAGGAATTTGCGGCGGCGCTGTTGGTTACTTTTTGTGGACATTTGCCCTGGCGCGTCTAACGCCCACTCAGGTTGCGGTGTACATCAATTTGAATCCCATGGTGGCGACTGTATTAGGGGCCGCCATTCTGGCAGAAAAACTGACGATTGTCTTTGTCATGGGCTTTGTGGCAGTCCTAATAGGCGTTCTGCTCGTCAATTGGCCGATTAAGATGGTGACGGAACCATTACCTGATGCGAGTCGCTAAATATTCGCGTGCCTGGCTCAAGACATTTTGCATGAAGGTAGGATTATCATACAAAGGTCAAACGAAGACTTGACCCCATTTCATTCATTTCTTTTCTAAAACTTCCAATCATTAATTCCTTCAAAGAATGCTGTGCATGACGCTCAAATGCCTTTTGGGTGGAAGGACATCCTTTGAGCCAGATGGATACATTTCTTTTATTGTCAATGCTGATTCAAGTTTTTTTTATAAATTGCCGATATTTATTTGAATAGCCAGCTCCAATCAATGGGGATGCGCTCGATAAAATCTTTCAATGGATCCGAACGGATAAAACGATCTTTATCTGCTGTTTAAGAGCGACTGCTTCATTTATTATGTATGACCCGGCTGGGCAATTTTATAATATAAATTCAGACAATTATCTATGATCCGCGCGATGCAAACAATCGAATTTCACCCCAGGTGGCAAATATTATTACCGAGGTCTTGGCAGATGCAGTGGGGGCCTGTTCATTGTCCGGATCCGACCGAATATGAGCACAGAAGATGGTTTGATGGTTTTACTCTTGTAGAACTGATGATCGTCGTTGCCATCATTGCCACCCTAAGCGCCATCGCAATCCCGAATTATATCGGCTATCGATACAAGGCACAAATCGCCGCGGCCATAGCCGAAATTCGTATATTGGAGGAAAAAATCGCAAATTATGTTGTCGATAATGACGACTATCCGGACAGTCTAAATGATATTGGAACGGGGCCATTTATCGATCCGTGGGGAAATCCTTACGCGTATCTAAAAATTGCAGGTGTCGATCATAAGGGTGGCGGTAAAACAGATAAAAGACGCAAAGATCATAATATGGTGCCGGTAAATTCGGATTTTGATCTTTACAGCAAGGGCCGGGATGGTGATAGCAAAGCACCCTTTACCGCAAAACACAGCCGGGACGATATCGTCCGCGCCAATGATGGCCAATTTGTCGGCTTGGCCTCCGACTACTGATACAGGAGCAGTGTATGAAAATTGAAAAATCATTTTTCCAAAGCAAACTTGCCCGGCGTATCTTTTTAATGTTCGTCGCCTGCGCACTGCTCCCCATTGCCGGACTCTTCATTTTGTCTTTCAACCAGGTAACCGCCCACCTTAATGCGCAGAGTCACAAACGCCTCCAGCAGTCGACCAAGTTACATGGTTTATCCATTTACGAAAGACTGTTGTTTCTGGAGGCGGAGATGCGGCTTTTTTCATCCTCTCTCATCAAAATGAACTATCCGCAATTACGCCAAATACCGGCGAATGATCTGAGCGATCAGTTGAGAGACCGTTTTAAGGGCCTGCAGCTATTCGATCTTAACAGCGGTACGATAAGATTTTTCGGACAAATAAAAGACCCGCCGAACCCAACGCTGGCTGAAATTCAACACATTCGATCAGGCAAAACAGCAATCCGGACAATATATTCTCCGGATTCCTGGCCCCGCATTTTTATGTTGAAGACAATGATTCTGAATAAACCGGATTCGGGTTTCATTTTAGGTGAGATTAATCCGGCTTATTTGTGGGGAGCGGGCCATGACAACACCTTGCCGCCGGATGTAAAAGTGTGTGTCTTAGACGATGCCAATAATATGTTGTTTAGCTCCTTACAACACACCGACGGATTATTAAATCAAATTGAGCTGGGGATGAAGACCGCAGACTCAGATGTGTTCGAATTGATTCACAGAAAAAGCAAGTATGTGGCGAGCGGGCGAAACATATTCTTAAAGCCAAATTTTCTGACCCCGAATTGGACCATCGTGCTCCTTCAATCAGGATCCGATGTCCTCGCACCCATATCCAATTTTAAAAAAATGTTTCTCCTCGTCGCCCTCATGTCATTATGGGTGGTGCTGCTTTTGAGCATTGCATATATCCGAAAAAGTCTCGTGCCGCTTAAGTTGCTCAAAGAAGGTACACATCGGATTGCAAAAAAAGACTTTGAAAACCGCGTGGACGTCCAGAGTAATGACGAATTTGAAGAGCTTGCAGATGCGTTTAATGAAATGTCCACCCGCCTAAGCAGACAATTTAAAACCCTGGTGACAAAAGCTGAAATCGACCGGGCGATCCTCTCGTCATTGGATACGGACAAAATTGTTAAAACCGTTATGACCCGGATGCGCGAATGTTTTTCCTATGATGCGGTCAGCATAAGTCTTATCGACTCTGAAAAGGAGCATACCGCTCGAACATACGTCGGATGGGTCAATCAAAAGCGAAAAATCAGCAAGCAGTTCATTCAAATTGAGCCCCACGACCTGCATTCGCTTTATGCAAACCCGAAATATTTCATCATCGATGGGAATCAGAATATCCCGACTTATCTCCTGAATTTGGCGGAAGGCGGAAGCAAATCTTTTCTGATTTTACCGGTTTTTCTGCAAGAAAAAGTGTCCGCCATCATCGCTTTTGGACAATCTGAGCCAATGGCCCAGAGCGAGGAGGATCTCAATCTAGCCCGGCAAATGGCGGACCAGGTGGCGGTGGCTTTGGCCAACTCAAATCTGATCGAGGAATTGAATCGCCTTGCATGGGGAACGCTGAAGGCATTGGCCCGTACGGTTGACGCCAAATCTTCCTGGACTGCCGGTCACTCTGAAAGAGTTGCTGAAATGGCGCTTAAAATTGGAAAAGAGCTCAATATCGATGATAGTTTACTGGTCAATTTGCAGCGAGCTGCCTTTCTGCACGATATCGGTAAAATTGGAGTACCTGTCGCCATTCTCGACAAACCCGGAAAGCTCAGCGACGGGGAATTTAGCGCCATTAAAGCGCATCCGCAAATAGGAGCGCGAATTTTAGAGCCGATAAAAGCATATGATGAAATCATTCCCATGGTTTTGCAGCATCATGAGAGCTTTAATGGAAGGGGATATCCGCACAGCCTTTCCGGTAATGCCATTAATTTAGGCGCGCGTATTTTAGCCGTGGCCGATGTTTTTGATGCACTGAAATCGGATCGGCCCTACCGGTCTGGAATGCCCCTTGAGCAGGTTATGGAAATAATGACAAAAGAAGCCGGTCACCAATTCGACCCTCAAGTGGTAAAGGCTTTATTGACCGTATTGAAATGGCGGGGTGAGAAGGCTGCCTAGCCACCAAACAATCGTGAGGTAATTTAACGCCGACCAAAATCATAGAAAGAAGAGGCAACATGAAGCGCAAGAATAATAATCGAAAGTTAAAAAATTATATGATAATGAAAAATGTGCAGCTCAAAATAGCCATTACGAATCTTGTATATATGCTATTATTACTTGCTGTTATTGTTGTAACGATCTTGTCGCCTTTATATTTGGACATTTCTCAGTCGATTGAGCTGTGCGGCCAATATTTTTCGGCAAAAATGTTTATTGTTTTGCTGGAAAGATTAGCATATTCCCTGGTCATCCTGCTGATTCTGGCGTTCATTCATCAGATCGTCATAACGCACAAAATATGTGGTCCACTTGTCAATTTCAGAAATACGTTTAACAAAATTTCGCAAGGAGACTTAACGCGAAAAATATTTTTGCGCCGCCATGACTTTCTGCAAACGGAAGCCCACCAGGTTAATGAAATGATAGATATGCTTTCAACCTTCGTAACCAACATAAAACATGACAACAGCGAGCTGCGTTCGACTCTGCAATCCGCGCTGAACGGCAGGATGGAACCGGAAAAACTGGATGAAACCCTTCAAAAAGCAATCGCGCATGCAGACCAATGCAACAAACACATATCGAAATTTAAGGTTACAGAAGCGTTTTATTCAGAGCCGAACTAAATTTCGGGCCGTGTGAATCTGATTATGTAGTGGTTGTCAAAATAACGTTCCGGTTGCGGGACGTTTTTTTGCGACAACACTTATGCCGCCATCCTTTTTTCGGAACATTATTATGACAGGCGGTATAAATGCGTACATTGCAGGACAGACGCAGACAAAACCAATAAATTTTCGATATTTGTCTGCGCCTGCCTGCGGAAGGAAATGACTCAGCTGATTTTAATTACCACAAAACCGGCATTGGGTCGTTTAACCAGCAGCTGCAGCTCCTCACCTTTTTTGGCTCTGTCCACTTCCGACCGCAGCTCCTTGACGGTGGCTACCGGTTTGCGATTGACCTCCTTGACCAAATCCCCCTGACGGACGCCGGCCTCATCGGCTTTGCTGCCGGATTCGACGTCAATCACCAGCACACCTTTTTCGGATTCCGAATGACCGAAGCGGCGGGCCATTTCCGGGGTTATTTCTGCGATCCGAATACCTAGTTCTCCACTGCTTTGCGGTTCGCGACTTGCCATGGTTTCAGAATCATCCCGTTTGGCAATTTCCACATACATCGTTTTTTCTTTACCATCCCGCAAGATGGTAATGGGTGTCTTTTTCCCCACCGGAATCGCAGCAATTGTGGCCGTCAGTTCACGGCTTGAATTGACGGGTTTGCCGTCTACTTCAACAATGACATCTTTTACTTTTATACCGGCTTTATCGGCGGGGTCGCCTTCAAATACCTGGGCCACCAGAACACCGCTTTTTTCTTTGATGCCGTAGTAATCGGCCAGTTCCGGTGTGATATCCTGAATCCCAACGCCCAGCCAACCTCGGGTGACGGATCCATGCACCTTTAACTGGCTGATGATTCCCTGTGCCAAGTTAACGGGTATGGCAAAACCAATTCCTTGACCCTGGGCAACGATGGCGGTGTTAATGCCAACCACTTCGCCATTCATATCCAAGAGCGGTCCGCCGCTGTTTCCGGGGTTGATCGATGCATCGGTTTGGATAAAATCGTCATAGGGACCACTGCCAATCACACGGCCTTTGGCGCTGACGATACCGGCCGTTACTGTCTGTTCAAGACCAAAAGGACTGCCCATTGCCACCACCCAGCTGCCAACCGGAAGTTTATCAGAATCACCCAGCTTCAGCGGAACCAGATTCGAAGCGCCTTTGATCTTTATCAGGGCCAGATCTGTATTGGGGTCGCGGCCGACAATTTCGGCGTCAAACTCCTTCTCATTGGATAAATGGACCTTGATCTCGTCGGCACCTTCGATCACATGATTGTTGGTTACGATATAACCTTCGCGATCGATGATGAAACCAGATCCCAAACTTCTTTGTTTAAAATCCGGCCTGCGGTCATCAAAAAAAGGCCCGAAATTACGGAAGGGGTCATTTTTATCAAACGGATTTCCAAAAAAATGGCGGAATACCCGACCACCGCCCTTTACCGTCTTGACCGTGCGGATATTGACCACTCCGGGCTGGGCCTGCTTGGCAAGCTCGCTGAAACTGGCAGGGACCAATAAGGCTTTGGATTCAGATTCAGGCGTATTTTTTGCCGCCGTTTCGGTCTCGAAGCCATAACCCCATATGAGTCCGATGACCAGAATGATCATCAGTCCGCTCAATAAACCCTTTTTGCTCACCTTAATCATGGCTACCTCCTTTGCGACTTTATTCATCATTAGCTAAAATTTTTATCTTAATTTTAGTCTGTCAAGGTGACCGGAAGATGATCCAAAAATGATCAAAAAGTTAGATTCGTGCGGTCGTCCGTCAAAAGATGATGTTTTATGAGCCTGTCTTAGGGAGGGTTACAGTAAATGTGCTGCCCTTGTTTGGCTGGCTGATGACGGTGATATCACCGCCATGGGCCCGCGCAATGGCGCGGGCAAAGCTCAGGCCCAGACCGATTCCGGCTTCTGAACGGCTGGGATCACAGCGATAGAATCGCTCGAAAATGCGGGGCATTTCTTTTTCGGAAATGCCGATGCCGCTATCTTTGACCATAACGGCAATCGCATCATTGTTTACGGTGTTGACCTTCACTGCAATATTCCCGCCGATGGGTGTGTATTTGATGGCATTATCGAGCAAGTTGGCAATCATTCTTTGAATCAGCCGATTATCGCCGGAAATGTTAAAATCGCC
>JASFTL010000125.1:0-9281 GCA_050053555.1 Desulfobacterales bacterium | reverse complement strand
CGATGCCATGGTTGTTGACGTGCAGTGTGTTTTTCAGAACCTGGCCAACGTGGCCAAATGTTTCCATACCAAATTGATCACCACCCACCCGATTGCCCGCATGGAACAGGACAATGTGCTGCACATCGAATTCGACGAGCACCATGCCATGGACGATGCCAAAAAAATTGTCAAAATGGCGATCGATAATTTTGAAAACCGTGGCGCGGATGTGATGATTCCCGGTCAAAAATCAGCACAGATTGCGGGTTTCGGGGTAGAATCGATTCAATACCATCTGGGAGGTACCTTTCGCGGCTCTTATTATACCCTCAACGATAATATTATTAACGGTCGCATCCGGGGTGTGGCCGGTGTGGTGGGCTGCAACAATGCGCGTACCCGTCACAACGAAGCCCATCTGACGCTGGTCAAAGAATTGATCAAAAATGACGTGATTGTTCTGACCACCGGCTGTAATGGAATCGCCTGCGCGATGGAAGGTTTGCTGACACCGGGAGCCGCGCATGTCTACTGCGGGCCTGGTCTGACGGAGGTTTGCGAAACCGTGGGGATACCGCCGGTGCTGCATCTGGGTTCCTGTGTGGATAACAGCCGGATACTGCTGGCGGCTACCGAGGTGGTCAAAGCCGGCGGTCTGGGCAATGACATCTGTGATCTGCCGGCAGCCGGTGCCGCTCCGGAATGGATGAGTGAAAAGGCCATCAGCATCGGCCAGTATTTTGTGGCTTCCGGCGTGTATACCCTGTTTGGTGTGACGCTGCCGACCAGCGGTGCGCCGGTCTTTCAGCAGTATCTCTTTGAAGAACTGGAAAAAATATACGGCGGCAAGTGGGATCTTGCGGCCGATCCGGTTGAAATGGCCAGAAAAATGATTGCCCATATCGACAAGAAGCGCAAAGCACTCGGCATCGACAAAGCACGCGAACGCGTCTTGATGGATATGGCCGATCGTCAAAAGCTTGAAGCCTAAAATAATTAAATAATAAATCCTCAGAGAAGGAGGAAGCTGTATGTCTAGGTTAGTTGCTTTTGCCGCTATTCAGGGTGGCTACAACATTGTGTCCCAGGTTGAAGGCGAATATAAAAAAGCGCTGGATACCTTTAATGCAGATACCCAGGTGGGATTTCCCAACACTGCCTACTATCTGCCGGTGATTTATTCGTTGTTGGGAATTAAAGTTGAAAAGCTGGAAGACATCAAACAGGTATTGGATGTTTGCCGCAAGCTTCTGCCGCCTCACATCAAAGGCATGAACCATTTGCCTTATTTGGGGCCGCTGCTGGATGCCGGCATGGCAACACTTTTTTCGTTTGAGATCCGGGAGGCGCTGCGCTACCTAAACGAGCCGGATTTTTATCTGCATTCCGAAGAAATCGACGAAGAAGCCGGAAAAATCTGGCTCGGGGCCGCCGATGATACCGTCTTTCGTAAACGTGGTGTGGAATTTGTGGATGGCACCGCACCGGGATTTGCCGCGATCGTGGGGGCCGCTCCGGATCACGAAATTGCCAAGTTGATCGTCGAAGAGTATCAGAGACGCAGTCTGTATGTTTTCCTGGCCGCCGGCCACAACAACACTTCCGTGGCCCAGCAGCTTCTTGAAGCCGGCGTTCAGATCGGCTGGAATACGCGCATCGTTCCTTTCGGACCCTTTATATCTTCGGCGATTTTTGCCCTGGGATTTGCCAACCGGGCGGCGATGGCTTTCGGCAATGTTCAGCCGGGTGATTACAAAAAGATGCTGCTTTACAACAAAGACCGCATCTTTGCATTCGTGAATGCCTTAGGCGAGGTCGGGACCGATTGGGCCGGCGCCGCCGCAGGCTGTGTCAACTGGGGCTTTCCGACCCTGGCCGATACCGATATCCCCGAGATTCTGCCGACCGGTATCTGTACCTATGAGCATGTGGTCGCCAATGTGCCCCATGAAGAAATGGTACAAAAATCCGTCGAAGTCCGGGGGCTGAAAGTGACCGTATCAGAAATCGACATTCCCTGTTCCTTCGGACCGGCCTATGAGGGCGAACGCGTGCGCGGTGACGATCTGTATTCCCAGATGGGCGGCGGCAAAACCCAGTGCACCGAGCTGGTCAAGATGGCCGAGATGAATGAAATCGAAGACGGCAAAATCGATGTTGTCGGTCCGGATATCACCGACATTAAAGAAGGCGAAACCATGCCGTTGGGGATTTATGTCCAGGTCGCCGGGCGCGAATTTCAGCCGGATTTTGAACCGATCATCGAGCGTCAGATCCATCACCTGATCAACTACATTCAGGGGATCATGCATATTGGCCAACGCGATATTTCCTGGATCCGGGTCAGCAAAGCGGCCATTGAAAAGGGCTTTACGTTGAAGGATATCGGCACGGTGCTGCATGCCAAATTCCATCAGGATTTTCAGAAGATTATCGACAAAGTCCAGGTCACCCTTTATACCAAGAAAAAGGATGTAGATGATCTGACCAAGCGCGCCAGGGCCGAATACAAATCCCGTGACGAGCGTGTGGAAAAGATGACCGATGAGGACGTGGAAACCTATTACTCCTGCACCCTGTGCCAGTCCTTTGCACCGAACCATGTGTGCACCGTAAGCCCGGAACGCACCGGGCTCTGCGGTGCCTATAACTGGATGGACTGCAAAGCGTCCTTTGAAATCAATCCCACCGGTCCGAACCAGCCGATTGAAAAGGGCGAATGTCTGGATCCGGTGCTGGGCCAGTGGAAAGGGGTCAATGAATTTGTGCAGAAGGCCTCCCGCGGGGCTGTCGATCACTACAACTTTTATTCCATGGTCTATGATCCCATGACGACCTGCGGTTGCTGTGAATGCATTGCCGCTATGTTGCCGCAATGCAACGGCGTTATGACCGTCGGCCGGGATTACACCGGGGAAACCCCCTGTGGGATGAAGTTTACCACCCTGGCCGGTGTCATGGGCGGCGGAGCATCCTCTCCGGGTTTTGTCGGACATTCCAAATTCAACATCACCCAGCGCAAGTTCATCGCCGGCGATGGCGGCATCAAGCGCTTGGTCTGGATGCCCAAACTTCTGAAGGATGAAATCCGCGAACGGCTTATTAAACGCGGTGAGGAAATTGGAATGCCGGATCTGGTTGACCGCATTGCGGATGAGACCGTCGGTGTTACCGAGGAAGAGATTCTGCCCTTCCTGAAGGAGAAAAAACATCCCGCTCTGGAAATGGATCCGCTGATCGGAGGATAAACGAACAGTTGCGGGTGTGCGGGATACGGGTTGCGTGTTTAAAAAAAATGGATACGCCATCCTCGACGCTAACCCGGTATCCGAAACCCCGCCCGCCTCGCCTGAGCAGCTTCCGTCTGCGCTGAAGCTTTCTCCTGCGCTGAAGCTACGGAGAACAAGTCGCCGGACATGGCGCGATGGCGGGCAGGGCGAAACTTGTGACTCGCATAGAAGGAGATAAAGATGGCATTAACCGGTATTCAGATTTTTAAATTACTGCCGAAAACCAACTGCAAGGAGTGCGGTGTTCCAACCTGCCTGGCATTTGCCATGAACCTGGCTTCCGGCAAGGCCGAACTGGACGACTGCCCGTATGTTTCTGATGAGGCCCGGGAGCAGCTGGCTGAAGCTTCGGCTCCACCGATCCGTCCGGTCGCAATCGGAAAGGGCGTTCGGGCCGCCACCACGGGAGGGGAAACCGTTCAGTATCGTCATGAAAAAACCTTTTATAATCCCACCCTGCTGGCCGCCACCATAGCATCCGATATAGCGGATGCGGATCTTGATACGAAATTAAAGTCCTGGAATGCATTTCAGTATGAACGGGTCGGATTGAATCTCCGGCCGGAACTGGTGGCGCTTAAAGATGTCAACGGCGACAAGGATGCTTTTGCCAATGCAGCCAAGAAAATTGCCGAAACCTCTGAATTCAACCTGGTGCTGATGACCGAAGATCCGGGCGTAATGAAAGCGGCTGTCGATGCATGCGGGTTCAAGCGACCGCTGATGTATGCTGCCACCGACAACAATGTGGATGACCTGGGTACGCTGGCGAAAGAACAGAATTTGCCCCTGGCGGTGCGAGCCGATTCAGTGGAAGGTCTGGTTCCCCTGACCGAAAAACTCACCGAAATGGGTGTGAAAGACATTGTCCTTGATCCGGGCTCCAGGGAAATTAAACAGGCTCACCAGGATCAGGTGGCTATCCGCCGGGCGGCCCTAAAGGACCTGAACCGGGCGGTGGGCTATCCGACGATTATCTTTCCAAGTGAGATGGCCTCCGATCTGGACATGGAGACCTTGATTGCCGGGACATTTATCGCCAAGTACGGCGGCATCGTTGTTCTTTCGGATTTTGCCGGTGAAAGCCTGTTTCCCCTGCTGCTGGAACGCCTGAATATTTTTACCGATCCCCAGCGGCCCATGACGGTGACCGAAGGCATTTATGAAATCAATAATCCGGATGAAAAGTCACCGGTCATGGTCACCACCAATTTTGCGCTGACCTATTTTATTGTTTCCGGTGAGATCGAAGGCAGCCGGGTTCCGTCCTGGTTGCTGATCAAGGATTCCGAAGGGCTTTCGGTGATGACCGCGTGGGCGGCCGGCAAATTTGCCGGTGATGACGTCGGCATGTTCGTCAAGAAGTCCGGAATCGCGGACAAAGTCAAGCATCAGGAACTGATTATTCCGGGTTATGCCGCGGCCATTGCCGGGGACGTTGAGGAAGAATTGTCGGGCTGGACAATTACGGTGGGACCCAGAGAGGCGGCCCATATCCCTGGGTTCCTGAAGGCAAAATAGAACCACATGGAATAATGGAATAGTGGAAGGATGGAACAATGGTTTGATAATCAGAACCCATTTTTTCAATATTCAAACATTCCAGCATTCCAATTGGGGCGAAGCCCCAAACTAGTGGGAGGGAGGGTGTATGTATTTAATTGGAGAAAGCTTAAACGTCATATCTAAAAAGATCGGCGCCGCCTTTAAAGAACGTGATCCCAAGCCGATCCAGGAGGAAGCCCTTTTTCAAAAGGAAAAAGGAATGGATTACATTGACATTAACCTCGGTCCGGCAAAAAAAGACGGCCATGAACTGATGCCCTGGGTCGTGCAGACAGTTCAGGAAGTTGTTCCGGATGTACCGCTCGCATTGGATACATCCAATATCGATGCCATCGAGGCTGCCCTCAAGGTCTACAAGGAAACCCCCCAGCCGCCGCTAATTAATTCTATAATGGTTCGTCCTGAGCGTTACGAACGCATGGTGCCGTTGGCCGCCGAGCACAATGCTGATTTTATTGCGCTGATGTGGGGGCCGGAAGGGCTGCCGCGGGATGAAAACGAACGGGCAGCGCTATGCGTTGAGCTGGTTTATTTCGCCAATGAAGCCGGTATCACCAACGATAAGATCTGGGTCGACGGCATCGTTACTCCCGTAAACATTCAGCAACCGCAGCTCATGAGCCTGATGGCATTTCAAGAAATGTTACCTGAAATCACACCGGACGCCAAAAGCACTTGCGGCCTGTCCAATATCTCAAACGGACCACCGGACCATCTGCGACCCATTCTGAATCAGACCTATATGGTCATGCTTGAAAAATATGGAATGTATTCTGTTATTGCCGATCCGCAGGATGACACGCTGATCGATATTGCCAAGGGCAAGCGCCAGGACATCGTTGACTTGATATACGGCATGCTGGACGGCAACGGTCCGGATATGGATTCGCTTTCTGAGGAGATGCGGAATTACGCCAAGACCGTTAACGTAATTCTTGGGAAAACACTGTACTCAGATTCATGGCTTGAACTTTAATCGCTTGCTGCACGACATTGCCGTATATCAAACAAAGCCTCTCCCGGTATGGGCGGGGCTTTTTTATCGTTTATGGCCTCTGGCCCAAACAGGTTTCAGGTGTCAGATGTCAGGTCTTAAGCCGGTGCTGGCGGCTGTCAGAAGACAGATAGTACAAGCCAAGGTTCAATGATCACTAATCTAACTTCGACTCAATTGAGCTCATTGCAGTCTGTTTTATAGCTCCCGTCATCTGTTTGCTGACACCTGAAACCTGAACACTGAAACCTGATGTATGTTTGCTGACACCTGAACACTGACACCCGAAACCTGAAATATAAAGAGCGCAGCAGCCAGAATTGAGGAGACATATGCCCCGCATAGATGATTACAAAAATGCTAAAAAGCTCGCGATCGAAAAGTTAGCTGCTGGTTCCTTTGATACCATTTTGCAGCGAACAGGCTTTGAATCCACTGCGTCCGGTCGGTTTCGGGTCCCTTTTCTCAACCGCGTATATCAGATCGGTTTCCCTGAATTGAATTTTGAAGACGAAGTTGAATCTGAGACAGAGGTTCCGATTCAAGAGCAAATTCTAATTTTGCATTACATGCTAGCTCCTTCACGCCCGCTGTCAACCGACAACTGGGTGTCCTACCGTGAGATTCCTGATGCATCATTTTACTACAGTGCTTTTGTCAAACGCGCCATTGATCCTTTAAAGAAGGTCTTCGGTCAAAATGCAGACGGTCTATTACGCGCCGGTGAAATCCTGGGTGGCAAAACCATTGATACCGGAGACGTGGGTTTTGAGTTCAGATTGTTTCCCAACATTGCCGTACGACTTATACTCTGGGCGGGCGATGACGAATTTCCGGCGGAGGCCAACATTGTATTTGATGAAAACATCAAAGAAATCTTATCGCCCGAGGATATCGCCTGGCTGGCGGGGATGCTGGTGTATCGGTTGATTGCCTTATCCGGATAGCTTTATCGGGAAGGATTCCTTCTTCCTGCAGTTATTTAGATTGGGTAAAAGGCACAAGGCACAAGGCTTACGGCACACGGTAAAATCAATTTTTTCTGATTTTCTGCCTTCAGCCGTGCGCCGTGTACCCTGAGCCGGTTGTTTATTGGCACCGGCCTTTAATGATTCGAATCTCTCCCTGAAATTCGCGCGAACCCCTTGAGTTTGCTTGAAAATGTGCCTGAACTTTGATACGCTGAATTAGCTCACAGCTCATAGCTCATGGTTCATATTTAGAGGGATTGAAGGCGCTGAAGCTTGCGAGCTTTGCGGCCTTATCGCTTTCTTCTAATCTATTAGCCTTCAATCTTCCAAGCTTCATAGCTTCCTGGCCTCTTAGACTCAAATCTATGACCTATGAGCTATCAGCTATGCGCTTTTTACCGGTAAGCTATTAGAAAAGCGCATCTAAAGACTTAATTGGGTTTTACGTATAATTGAGGAAAAACACGCGGTGAAAGTTAAATCCAAAGCCCTCGAAATTAATCTGGCGGACTATCATGTTGATGTCGCCATAGATGAAAAATATTCAACTCTTCAGGAGGTGCTGTCCAAATATTACGGTTTGATGGACGGATTGAATACGCTGCTGAAAGAACTCTCCCACCCTTATAAAAATTGGCGTTTTATCGTCAGCGAAACTCGAAAATATTCTCTCGAATATTATCACCTCATTAAAAGCCACCCCAAAGGACCTGATGCTGCCGGTCTTCTGATTGACATCTTTTTTAATGCAATTGAGTCGGATATCGAAGCAGGCGTTAGAATGGATGCAGTTGATAACCTTATGCTATTATTGCAAAAAATAGTTAAGGATTCCGGCCCTGATCTGAATAAATTCCTACCGTATATCGACCGCACCTTTTTACGAATCATCGGCTTATCCGATGAGCTTTTTACACTGTTCATCCGAAGCTATTATCAGATTAATCGTCTGGCAGAAGCCTTTTTAAACCACGCCCCAAAATCCGATGGTGCTTTTAATGCAGTCAACCGGTTGATGATAAAATTCCTTCGTTTCACCTATACCTACTGGTTGAGCGAGAAGGATCCCCAGTCATGGTTTGAAACGGAAGTTTCTGAAATTGACTCCCAAAATTCTTATGAGACATTTTTCGAAGACATTTCACATCAGCGGCTAAAAAATTGGCGTCAGCAGCTGGGTCGCACTGAAAACACAAAAGATTTGAAATCCGATGAGATCCTGACGTCTTTATTAAAATTTCCTGGCTTTAACGAGATTGCAAAAGTCTACCGCCAGATACCGCTCGGTCTGCTGAAAAAAGGGGGTGAAGATGGGCGCGGCCGGCATCTGAAGCTTATATTTTTATTTCATATAATGAGTATTGATGGTTTGTCTCTTATTCACGAAGAAACCTTAAGGGACATCAATCAGACGCTGGGCTGGATCATCGAAAATGAAAATTACCGCCATATTCAAAACCTGATCCGCAAAACCTTTTCCATCCTAAAAGAGCAGGCCGCGATATACCCGGCCACCGCACTCAATTGTGTGCTGAATATGGGCAAGGGGGTTTATAAAACGGATGAAATTGATTTGATCAATTATTTCATCGATTCGGTCATCGATCTGGGCTTTGCAGCGCCGAACATTCAGGGTGTCAGCAATGATTGGCAAATTCAGGTGAATAAGACGCACATCTTAAACATTCGGACATGGTTGCAATTGATCGAATTAAACCCAAAACAGTCGATTCGATTGCTTTCAGCGCTGATTATTCATCTTTCCCTTTGCGGCGTTTTTATCAAAGATATCGATCTTTTTCCGCGCGACATCACCCAATTTCTAAATCAGGACATCAGTCCTGTCTATAACCTGGCAAAACAACTGACCCGGCTTTTTCCAGTGTATTTTAATGATATTGGTGCCGAGGGCCAATTGCGAGATATATCTACACGCATTGATGAAATCACCCAGCGCCATGACATTCTCATCCATTTCCTCAGAAAACAAAGCCATGTGGAAAGCAGCAACCGTATCGTCGATCTGATGAAAGCCACGCTTCAATTCTGGCGAGATCGAGACAAAACACCCCTGGCCCATTTTGTTCCCCCTTCGATTTATGATCAGATCAATACAGATGGGCCTTTTATCGATGGTGTCTTTAAAATTATGGCCCAGTTAGAAAAAAAGGGAATTCGAATTCCAGATGATCTGCTGGTTGCCAGTGAAGAAAAAGTCAGGCAGTGGCTGGCAGGCGTTAAAGACGTTTCAAATCTGGATCGGGAGCGTGTTGAGCTTGCTGCTGTATTCTACAAACTTCTGAATCAGAAATACAATTTCGATCTCATCGAGCTGAAAACATACCTGGCACAACTCAGGACGGAAGCCTTGCCGGACTTAAATCGGCTCGAACAGGCGTTTGCGGAATCCGACCGCCTAAAAAGGGCGTTCATGCTGCTGGAATATTTAGAAAAGTTAAAATCGGTCATTCTGTCCGA
>JASFTL010000124.1:0-9284 GCA_050053555.1 Desulfobacterales bacterium | reverse complement strand
TCAGGTACCCGGGACTGATCTCCAATGCGGCGGAGAAGTGCTCGATGGCTTCTTGATATTGTCCTTGTTCTGACAGCGCCACTCCCAGGTTGTTGCGGGCTTCAGCATATTCGGGATCAAGTTTTAGGGCGAATAGAAAATGATCTACCGCATCTTGGACACGACCTTGACGCTTTAAGGCCACTCCTAAGTTATTATGCGCTTCAGCATAATAGGGGCTGATCTCAAGCGCTTCGGATAAATATCGAATTGCTTCCGCATTACGGTTTTGCGTAACGAAAGCGACCCCTAAATTGTTGAGCGTCTTGTAATCTTTCGGATCGAGCTCCAGGGCTTTCATAAAGTGAACGATGCCTTGTTCGACCTTTCCCTGTTTTGCCAGCGTCAAGCCGAGATTGGCAAGTGCATTGGCGTAATCAGGCTTGATCTGTAACGCTTTTTGATACTTCTCAATGGCTTCATCGTAATACCCCTGATCGGTCAGTGCCACTCCCAAATTATTATAAGGCCTTGCTTTTTGTGGCGATTTTTTGACGCAATCGTTCCAGATCGTGAGAGGATCGCGCCAAACGTGGTTTCTTTCATGGGTCCAAAAGCTGCCGACTGTGATGCCGATCACCAAAAGCACGGCCTTCAGCCATGCAGGTTTTATCCATCGATAAACAAGCAGCACGACAATGAGACTGAGCATCATAGAGGGCAGATACATGCGGTGTTCGAAGATGATCTCCAGTCCAAAGATCGAAGACTCAATCACCAGATTCCCCAGAAACCACAGGATGCAAAATGAGATCAGGCGCTGATTTTTTGCTGTTATGACGGACAGGACTATTAAGATTGCAAGCGCCGACAGCGAAAATAGAGTCGTGATCGGTGCCGCCAGCGAATAGGACAGCGCAAAATCATGGTCCAGGTTCAGTCGGGAGGGATGCGGCCAGAGAAAAAGGCTGATATAGAAAACCACGACCCGCAACTCGGTCAATAGGCGTTGAATCACCGTAAAATCACGAGAGGCATAATCTCCCAGTATTTTATCCAATGGGTCAGCACCCAGATAGATCAGGACAATGGCCGCCAGCAGCACAAGTAAACCCAGCAATATCAGAATGTGATCCTTTAACCATTTCAGGCTTAAATCCCGAAAAAAATACCATTCGTAAAGGATGATAAAAAAAGGCAGGGTTGCCGCATTTTGCTTAGAGCCTAATGCCAGCATTCCGGTCAGGATACAGCCTGACATCAACCACCATTTTGATTTTTTCTGCGGGTTTACTCGAAACTGAGCATAAAGCAAAAATGACAGAATATAAAACATGGCGGCTAAACTGTTCATTCGCTGCACAATATAAGTGATCGATTGGGTCTGCAGGGGGTGAACCATCCAAATGGCGACCGCAAAGAATGCGATCCACTTATTGTGCGCATAGCGCAATCGCAAGCTGGGCGTCAGAAAAGTTGTCTGGATGAAAAGATAAAGTAAAACACCGCTGATCACATGGATGATGAGATTGACCAGATGGAAGCCGACCACATTATAGCCATGTAAATAATAGTTTAGCGCAAAACTGACGTTTACCACCGGACGGTGATAGGACGGGCTTTCAAAGGCAGCTGTTGCCAGGGATTTCAAACTGATCTGCGAAATTCGGATATGGGGATTTTCCTCGATATTACTTTTGTCATCAAAAATAAACGGGCTCGTCAGCGTGTCGGCATAGATAAAAATGACCAACACCGCTAACAGCATCAACAGCAGGGTCTTTAATTTGGGAGGCAGGTCGGAAGGATCTGGCTGGGATTTCATCTGATGATTAGCCGTATTTATCTCAGATTGATTTTGGGGTTAAAGCCATCTTTCTTGAGTTGGTCCCTAAGGGCTGCGGCTGCATTTTTGCTTTCGTAAGCTCCCACCAGAATTCGGGTCTGGCGTTGCGCGGCTCCTGCAGGAAGGCTGTAGGCCAAATATCCTTTAGCTTGAAGTCTGGCTTTAAGTTGTTGAACCTCTTTTTCAGAATCTGCCAGGCCGACCTGAACTGCATAGGGCTTTTTGGCGATGTTTACATACCGAAAATTTCTTTTTTTTAGTCCGGCGGCAGCGATTTTGGCTTCTGCATAGGTTTGGTAGTTTCCGATGTACACCCGGTGCCATTTTCCTTTACCGGAAATGTGAACCGGACAGTTAAAGGCCTGATCGCCTTTTGTTGATAAATTCTTGGCCACTTGCTTGGATTTCTGCAAATCCCGAAATGCGCTGACTTGAATCGTATACGGTAAGGGCACGGAGCGTGGTGGCAAGGTTTTTGTTTTGACGGCCGTAACGGCTTTCTTTGCTTGCGGCTCTTTGGTCTTTTTTTCCTTTTTTAGCGCCGGCGTTGGTTTTTCCTTGGTTTTCGTTTTTAACGAAACCTTTAACTTTTCGGCCTTGGGCGCGGTCTGCGCCGCGGAGTAGTTGATGAGCAAAGATTGTTTAGACCGATAGCTTTTCAGGTGGATCATGTATTTAGGCACATCTGAAGTTTGATCTGCCAGCAGCAGCTTTTGAATGGCCTTCTTTTGGGTTTCGATGGCTGATTCGAAGTTGCCCACCGCTGCATACGCCGCTGCCAGCGTATCCAAAGATGCAACGTTCGGATTGAGTTCAACGGCTTTTTGCGCCAGCATGATAGCTTGGGCGCCGTCACGGTAGCGTTTGCCGGCAGCGGTGGCCAATATCCAGGCTTTGTTATTGTAAGCATCAACAAAAAATGGATTAATTTCCAGGGCGCGGCTGTAGTCATTCAGCGCCCGTTGCAAATCCCCTTTTTGGGTGCGCGCAAAGCCGCGATTATTATATGCTTCGGCATAGCGAGGCCGGAGTGTCAGCGCCTTATTATAATCGGCAATGGCCTCTTCAAAGTCGCCTTTTAGCGCCCGGGCAACGCCTCTGAAATTATAGGCTTGATGGTCCCGGGGTATGATTTCGATGGCGGTTGAGAATGCGTTAATGGCTTCATCATATCGCTGCTGACTGATAAGTTTAAGCCCCTTATCAACCCAGTCCTCTTCATTGGCTCCAATTCCGGGCACTGTCAAAAGTGCCACTATCCCCATAATGGTTAAGATAATGATTATCGCTCGCATTTACATACAATATCGAAAATTCAGTTAAAATGCAATTTATATTGAAGCGTTTTGCATGTATTGTGGCGCTGAAGCCCTTTGTAATGAGCATCTACAGTTTCTCATCGTTTTAAATGCTGAATTTAAGGGAGTTTACGACATGCTGCAAGTATTTTAATTGACAGGTAACCGCATTAAATATAAAATTAAAGGGTTAGATGATTAAAAGGTTCACGGGTTCAGCGTTCAGAGGTTTAAATTGGTTCGATTGGGTTAATTCGTTTTATTTTGATTAACCGCGAGACCCACGCAGACGTTCGCAGACAGATTTTTTTCCTCCCGACGACCTGTCGGGAGGAAAACCTGCATGCCCTACGGGCAAACAGGTTTAAAAATTATACATATCCACAAAAAAGGAATTTCAGTATCACGTCTGGTTTATACAAAAATTTAAATATTTTTAATCGCGAAGCGATTGACGTGTTTTTTACCGCGCGGGCCTGCCCGCCATCGCGAGCCGTTCAGGCGAGGCGGGTGTGGTCGCGTGGTAAAAAGGTCTGCGTCCGTCTGCGTAAGTCTCGCGGTTAAAGAAAAACTCGCGTCTGTCTGCGGTTAATAAAAAAGGTCTGTGTCCGGACTTTTGAAATCAAAGATAAAAGATAATTTGCCTGCATGAAAATCAAGTTTAAAAAGCAAACGGCTTTCATGGAATCGATGGTTGTTACCGGAATCGGGCTGGCGGCCTTTTACTGGGTTTGCGAATCTTTTATGTATTTCTTTTTGAAACCTGAGGCCAATTTTATTCAGCATTTATTAGGGCCCAACAAATTTGAAATATTCACCCGTCTTCTGGTGCTATGCCTTTTCGCAATTTTTACGTCTCATTATCAATATACCTTTAACAAACGTCGGTTGGCGGATGAGGCGCTAAAGGACAGCGAACTGAAATATCGCACGATCGTTGAAAGTGTCGAAGAAGGATATTTTGAGATCGATCTTGATAGAAACCTGACTTTTTTCAATGATCCATTATGTAAAATGCTGGGCTATACACGAGATGAATTGACAGGTAAAAATACCAGGGAATTCACCTCTCCGGCCACGATTCAGAAAATGGACCAGATCTATGCCGAGGTTCAAAAAACCGGTGAGCCGATTCGGGTAACAGGTTACGACGCCGTTGGAAAAGACGGCGAAGAATTACCCCTGGAGCTAACGGCTTCTCTTATACGAAAATCGGATGGGAATCCGGTCGGGTTCAGGGGCGTTTTGCGGGATGTATCCGAGAGAAAAGATGCGGAAGCGGTAAAAAGAAAGCTTGAAACCCAGGTCCAGCAGGCCCAGAAAATGGAATCCATCGGCACATTGGCCGGCGGCATTGCTCATGACTTTAATAATATTCTCATGGGAATTCAGGGAAATGCTTCCCTCATGCGCTTGAAAAGCGAAAGCAGTCATCCAAACTATGAGAAATTAAAAAATATCGAAACCTATGTGGAGAGCGGCACTGAGTTGACGCGACAACTGCTGGGCTTTGCCCGTAGAGGCAAATATCATGCGATTGCCACGGATTTAAATGACGTCATCGATAAGTCTTCATCCATGTTCGGTCGCACCAAGAAGGAAGTTCGAATTCATAAGGATTTGATGCCGGATATCTGGACGGTGGAAGTCGATCGGGGGCAGATCGAGCAGGCGCTTTTAAATCTTTACGTAAACGCATGGCAGGCAATGCCGGAAGGCGGAGACCTGTACCTGAAGACTGAAAATGTGATCTTGGATGCCCATTGGGAAAATAGCAAACCATATAAGGTCGAGGCCGGAAATTACATCAAGATAACCGTGACGGATACCGGCAGCGGTATCGACAATGAAACCAAACAGCGGATTTTTGAACCTTTTTTTACCACCAAACAAATGGGACGGGGCACGGGTTTGGGACTGGCTTCGGTATACGGCATTATAAAAAGCCACGGCGGCTATATAAACGTTTACAGCGAAATGGATGTGGGTACCGCCTTTACCGTTTATCTGCCGGCATCCGGCAAAGAAGTGCAGCCAGAAATAAGCGAACCCATCCCTACGGTTTCCAAAGGCACCGGGACGATTCTGCTGATTGATGATGAACTGATGATTATTAAAGTCGGTGAGGAATTGTTACAGGAACTGGGCTATAAGGTCCTTACGGCTTTAAGCGGGCAGGACGCAATCAAATTATACAAGAAAAACGCCGATAAAATTGATCTGATCATCATGGATATGATTATGCCCGGCATGGGTGGCGGTGAAACCTTTGACCATTTAAAGAAAATTAATCCCGATATTAAGGTACTGCTGTCGAGCGGGTACAGCATTAACGGTCAGGCCTCTGAGATCCTCGAACGCGGCTGTGATGGCTTTATTCAAAAACCGTTCAACATCAATCAGCTGTCCGAAAAGATTCAAAGGATTATCGCTAAATAATAAGGTCTCAGTTGTCAGTGTTCAGGTGTCAGGGCACTTCGTGTCATTCCGAAACCTTCGCCATCTCTGGAAGAGTTTTCAGCATGTAAGCTTTAAGGCCACAATTAGGCCCTCCGGGCCAAAGACTGACACCTGAACACTGACACCCGAAACCTTGATTACGGGCCGGATGTTAATCCGGCCCGTAATCAGAGACTACCGGTTCCCGTAATATCAGATCAATCGACCGGCCGGCCGTTTCGGCAGCTTCGGGAAAGACCTGTTTGAGTCCGCGGATGTGTCGCAGGTTGTCTGCCGTTCTGAGGATCAGCATTACCAGATCCCCTTCCTCCATTTCGGCCAGAGACCCCACTTTTTCCCATGATTCTCCGATGGCCCAGGCGTAAATGGCAACAACCGGCCTTAAAAGCAGGGGGCGTGCATTAAATCCCTGGTCCAGCATCTGCCACGCGAACGGCCTCAGGCCCTTGACGACCCGGTAGAATGTGTTCATCAGCGGTTTCGGCACCTTTTTTTTGGGCATTTTCGTGTCGGATTCGCGTTCGTTGACAAATGCAGATATGATGGCGGCCAGAAGACTCGGCTCGGATATGGGCAGGATGCCGAGGCGGAACCCTTCTGCAATCAAAAGGGGCTGGTCAACCCGCAGCTGGCTTGCCCAGCGTCCGTCTGCGGTTAGCTCACCCTCGGCGGTAACATAACCGGTTTCCTGTAGAAAATGCAGATGCCGTAAAAAATCACTCCACAGGCTCTGGTGGCTGCCTTTGCGGGTTTTTTTCTGGCCGCCTTTACGAATTAAATGCGCTGCAAACGAGCGCATGAGCAAATCTTTTATTTGATTCGGATTGTGCGACAGCAGCAAATTCAACACCATGGAAAAATTTATTCTGATTTGGCTGGTGACATCCGAAGCCGTTGAGTGAAAAAGCCTTGTCATCAGACGGACGTCCATGAATTTGTTGGGCAGCAGCATCGCGAAACCAATATTATCCATGCCTCTGCGACCGGCCCGACCGGTCATCTGGTGAAATTCGGTGGCGTCCAGGGGCAGAAACCGAATCCCGTTAAAGCGGTCCGAGTTGAGAAAGACGACGGTACGGGCGGGAAAATTCACGCCGGCCGCTACGGTGGATGTGGCAAACACTGCATCCAGCAAACCTTGGGTCATCAATCGTTCCAGAATCAATTTCCAGGCCGGCAGCTGACCGGCATGGTGAGATCCGATCGCCAGGTTTTCAAGGAACCAGCGGTGGCGATGGTTAAAGATATGATGGCTTTGATAAGCATATGGTTCAATCTGTTGCTGAAGACGGGTTTTGCGATCAGGTTCCACCAGCTGTCCGCTGCGACACAACTCCAGAGCGCGGTCACAATCTGCCCGTGATTTTAAAAAAAATATCGCCGGTAGTAGGTGAAATTTCCTAAGCACACCTAAAACCTGGTCAAATGGGGGGAGTTCGCGACTTAAGCGACGTTGCCTACTGTGTTTTGACTTTAGAAAATGGTTAACCTTTTTAGATATGGTTTCTTTACCGGCGGTCTTCGCGCGTTCGGTTAACGGCAGAAGGGTGCCGGATGGATGCAGAAAAATAGGAACCAACGGGACCGGTCTCTTTGTTTCTTTGATCACCGTACAGCGGGACGTCCGAATCGAAGACAGCCAGCTGGCAATTTGATCGGCATTGCCGATGGTTGCTGAGAGCAATAAGAGCGGGATGCGTGCCGGCAGGTAAATCATGATTTCTTCCCAGACGACACCCCGATCCGCATCCCCCAAGAAGTGGGCTTCATCCAGAACCACAAAATCGGTCGCCAGCAATTCGCCCCGGTGCATGGCATCATAAAGTTGATTTCGCAGGATTTCGGTGGTTCCCACTATAATTGGCGCATCCGGGTTTTCTTTGCGATCGCCGGTTAGGATGCCGACATGCTGCTGACCGAAAATTGCGGAGAATTCAGCGTATTTGGCGTTGCTAAGCGCTTTGAGCGGGCAGGCGTACCAGGATTTTCCATTGCCGCTGTGAATACGGGCAATTGCGCGTTCGGCGATCCAGGTCTTTCCGGCGCCGGTCGGCGCTGTCACCAGGCAGTCGCTATGTTCAATTGCCGCCAGGGCATCGGTTTGAAAAGGATCCGGTGTGAATGGCGGATTCCGGGGAACGCCGATTTCGCTAAAAATATTGCGAAGTCTGGCATCGGCACCCGGCTTTAAATGCGCTGTTCTGGGTTTCTTGCGGGAATAATGCTTTGGCCGGAACGAATATCTTCTGCGTTTTACCATCAGATTTTTGAGATCATGGACTTTATCTGAGCCTTTGACGGCGAATCGACATCAAAAGGCGAGATCCCTTTGAGATCCGCTTCGATCAGGGCCTCGTCATACGGTAAAAAGCCAAGGAATTCAAAATCGTCTAAGTGGGTTTTTAAAAAGGTTTCGTCTGTTTCATTGCGGATCTTATTGCCGACAACGGCGACGTGGTTCAATCCGATTTCTGCGGCCAGCTTGCGGATATGCCCGGCGGTGTCGATGCTGCGCCGGCCCGGCTCCACCACCACGATAAGTTTGTCGACCGCCTTTGCCGTTGCCCGGCCCAGATGCTCGATGCCGGCCTCCATATCCATGACCACGACTTCGTCGCGTGCCAGCACGATATGCATGATCAAAGCCCTGAGCAGGGCACTCTCCGGACAGATACAGCCAGACCCCCCCTTTTTTATGCCACCCAGCCGCATCAGTTTGATTTTTTCAAAGCTCACCGACAGCGCATCCGGCAAATCGTCTACTTTGGGATTGAGTTTGAAATAACCACCGATACTGCCGGGTTTGGCACCGGTTCTCTCAAATATAAGGTCTTCCATTTCAGATATGGGCACGACTCTGTCGCCATCCGCGATGCCCAGCCCTGCAGCTAGATTGGCATCCGGATCCGCATCAATCGCCAGTACACGCTTGCCCTCTTCATTGAGGGTGCGGATCATCAATGCGGAAAATGTTGTTTTTCCGACACCGCCTTTCCCGCTGACTGCCAGTTTCATATGTATTTCCTTTCAATCTGCGTAATCTGCGGATAAATTTAGTTTTTCAATTTCTCTTTGAAGTCTGTGTGCTCTGTGGTGAATAATTTACACACCTCACTTCAGGCATTTAACACACCAAGCAATATAACACAGGAAATGATCACGGCAAGCCATAAAAGGGTTGACCATCGGGTTCGCAGCCCACAAGCGCGGTTTTTTTGACAAGAAAAAAGCAGCGCGCAGCGCTGCTTTTTAGGGACAATCGATTTTAGGTCCTGTTTAGGCCGTCGAATAGACTAGCGTGTCCAGCTTGCCGGATGCGTATCTTCCGAGGCGGTTCTCGTCAGAGGGACACTGATACTTTCTTTAAATTTCAAGGTCCCGCCGCTATCCGTCGGGGCACCTCCGTCCCAGGTGTAATCATCCCCCAGGGTGGTACTCACCTGCGAGAAAAGCGTGGCGTCGTCAACGTAACCGGTAACGGTTATTTTAATATTCGACCATGTTAGGACTTCCCGGCCGTTAAGTTCCGCTATTCCGGCATCGATGGCGCGCTGGCGGGCGCGTTCATCGATGCTGATGTAGCGGGGTATGGCGACTGCAGCCAAAACGCTTAAGATGACCAGCACGGCGATGATTTCGACTAGCGTGAATCCCTTCTCGCTTGGAATAGACATGCCTATAGTATCAGAAGCTAAGAAGCG